>NZ_ALCB01000146.1:0-545 GCF_000282935.1 Actinomyces sp. ICM39 | reverse complement strand
CGCCCATTCCCAAAACATACACAAACTTCTCGCCAGCTGCGCTGCTCCCGCTGTCATATCTGATGAGCACACCAAGCGAGGACCTGCTCAACCTCGTCCTCGAACCCTCCGGGGCCGGATACGCCGCGCTGTACCAGCACGACTGAGACTTCCCTGCTCCCAGCGCTAGCTCACGGAACACAGGACGCGAACATCGGCTGCTCCTTCTCCCCTCGTACAAGGGGAGAAGGAGCGCTATTTCGCGCTCGCCCGTCACTTAGGATGTCCGCAGAAGCAACGACCCGAAGGAGTGAGCGCCCATGCTGAAAGAATTCGACGATCTCATATCCACGCTCTGCGCGAACTCTTCAATCGTGCGCAAGGAACGAGACGGCAGGCTGTTCTTCACTGTCGCAGTCGCCGCTTCAGCACGCGGTGCCTAGGTAGGATGGGGGAAGCCTGCCTCGATGGCACAATCGGCGCAGGCCCCAACCTCTCAAAGAGAGCCAGTCGTGTGGGAAGAGTTTCACAGCCTCGCGCTCCCACTCCTCGGCGAGCACTTTCCC
>NZ_ALCB01000145.1:0-4747 GCF_000282935.1 Actinomyces sp. ICM39 | reverse complement strand
AGCGGGGCCACAAGCTGCCCTCAGGAACTGGGAGGCGTCACGACCCACGGCTCGGTCGACAAAGAACGCAATCCTGTAATCCCCAGGGCGTCCGCAATGTCGGAGGCGCAACGCGCCCCGGGCACTCCCAGGGACGACCCGATAAACGAAACGACGTCGTCGGTGGACCAGCCCAGGCCTCGTAGATCTGAGAGGGTGACGGCACCGTCGCGCTTGGCCAGCCGAGCACCTGAAGGCGCGAGTGCGAGGGGCACGTGCGCGTACGTCGGCTCGGGCGCCCCGAGCAGGTGGGCGAGCTGCGCCTGCGCGGGCGCCTGGGAGAGCAGGTCGAAGCCGCGCACGACCTGGTCGACGCCCTGGAACGCGTCGTCGACGACGGCCGCCAGGTTGTAGGCGGGCACGCCGTCCGCGCGGCGTACGACGAAGTGGTCGACGGCCCCGGTGTAGGAGCCGTGCAGCTCGTCGAACACGGTCCACTCGGGCGAGGGGGCGGCCAGGCGCAGCGCGGGGGCGCGCCCCAACTCGGCTAGAGCTGCGCGCTTGGATGAACGCTCGGACTCGCTCAGCGTCAGGCAGGTCCCCGGGTAGTGGCCGGGTGGCACGTGCGGCGCGGAGGCGGCCTCGCGGATGTCGCGGCGGGTGCAGTAGCACTCGAAGATGAGGCCGCGCGCGGCCAGCGACGCCAGGGCGGCCTCGTGCGCGTCGGCCCGCACGGTTTGGATGAGGGGCTCGCCGTCCCAATCCACGCCGATCGCCGCCAGGTCCTCGATCTGACGCTCGGCGGACCCGGCGCGCTCCCGGTCGATGTCCTCGATGCGCAGGACGAATCGCCGCCCGGTCGTGCGCGCCCACGCCCACGCGAGGATCGCGGTGCGCAGGTTGCCCAGGTGGAAGTCGCCCGTGGGGGAGGGCGCGAATCGTCCGGTGTTCGTCATGCGCTCAGTGTACGAGGCCGTGGCCGCCTCCCGGGATCCGCCTCCCCGGGCGGTGGCGCGGCGGGCGTACAGTGGGGTGCATGGTGAGTTTTCGGGTGCCCGACTGGTTGGCGGTCTTCGTGGGCGGGGTCGTGGGGACGGCGGCGCGCGCCGGCCTGGACGAGGTCGCGAAGGCCTCGCCCGTGCGCGGCCTCTTCCTGTCGTGGTCGACGCTGACGGTCAACGCCGTGGGCGCGTTCCTGCTGGGCGCGCTGGCAGCGTGGGTGGCGGGGCGCCTCGCGCGAGGATCGGGGAATGCGGCGTCGCTGAAAACCCTGAAGCTCCTGGTCGGCACGGGTTTCGCGGGCGCGTTCACGACCTACGGGACGTACATCGTCGCGTCGGTGGGCTACGTGTCGCTCAATGGAATTGCCGAGGCCGTCTCTCAGTCCCTTGGTCTCCTGGCACTGGGTGGTGCCTGCGCCTGGGCGGGTATGCGCGTGGGGGAGTGGCTGTGTGGCCGCTCGGACCTGCGCCCCGTCACCGGTGAGGGGGAGCGAGCATGAACGGATCGACCTTCCTGTTCGTGGCCCTGGCTGGTGGCGTGGGCGCGTGCGCCCGCTTCTGGCTGGACCGGGGCGTGCAACGCTCCCTGGACTCGTTGGGTGACTCGGCGGGAGCGAAGCTCGGCATCCTGGTCGTCAACGTCATCGGCTGTTTCCTGGCTGGTGCGGCCACTCAGCTGGTGCCCGCAGGCCTCATGCCGATCGTGTCGACGGGGTTCCTCGGTGGCTTCACGACGTTTTCGACGGCACTCGTGGACGCGGTGACACTGTGGGCTGATGGATTCCGAGGCCGGAGCCTCGCCCTGGCACTCGGTACGTGGGCGGCCTCATGGGGCGCGGCGCTCGCGGGTATCGCCTGTGCCGGATAGACGTTTGTCACGCAACTGCGGCCACAATGCGGGCTGATGGGTGAGGGTTTAGCCACGATACGGAGTTTTGTAACAGCATTCCGAGCGCTCGCGCGCGCGGCCCTCATATGCTGATGTTGCGGGCCGTGTGGCCCAGTAACGGAGATGCACATGATTGACCTCACCGGGGTATCCAAGGTCTACCCCGTGAAAAGCGGCGGCCAAGTCGTCGCGCTCGACGGGGTGAACCTGCACGTTGATCGCGGCTCGATCCATGGGATCGTCGGCCGTTCCGGCGCGGGTAAGTCCACGCTCATCAGGTGTCTGACGGCCCTGGAGAAGCCCACCGAGGGCCACATCGTCGTCGATGGCCTGGATCTGTCGATGCTGTCGGGTTCTGCGCTGCGCGCCGCTCGCCGTCGCATCGGCATGGTGTTCCAGGCGGCGAACCTCCTGGATGCCCGCACTGCCGCCGATAACATCGGCTACCCGCTGAAGCTTGCCGGTGTGCCTCGTGCGCAGCGCCGCGAACGCGTCGAGGAACTCCTCGAACTCGTCGGCCTCGAAGGCCGCGGCGACTCCTACCCGTCCCAGCTGTCGGGTGGTCAGCGTCAGCGTGTCGGCATCGCCCGCGCGCTGGCTGATAATCCCGCTGTGCTCCTGTGCGACGAGCCAACGAGTGCGCTCGACACCGAGTCGACCGCTCAGATCCTCTCCCTGCTGCGCCACGTGCGCGACGTCGCCGGGGTCACCGTCGTCGTCATCACCCACGAGATGGCCGTCGTCCGCGAGATCTGCGACTCCGTGACCCTCCTCGGCCACGGACAGGTCCTGCAGACCGGCCCCCTCGAAGAGGTCGTGGCAGACCCCTCGACCCCGCTCGCCCGTGAGCTGGTCCCCATGCCCGTCGTCGAATCGGTCCCCGCCTCCGCGGCCACCAGCCTTGACGGCCTGACGAAGAGCACTGTCCTCCTCGACGTCGTTTTCACGTCGCACCCGGGTGTCCCGACCGGCGCGACCGTCCTGCACCTGGCCTCGTCCATGGGCGCGGACGTGACCGCGGGAACCTTCGAGTCCCTCGGCAGCGTGCAGGTGGGCCGCCTGGCCCTCACCGTCCCCGCCTACCACGCCGACAAGATCATCGAGCAGCTGCGTAAGAACAACGTTCACGCGGAAGTGAGGACCCAATGACCACCGCATACCTCGCCGCCGCGACCGCCGCGCAGGTGGTCGTGCCCACGGGTAAGGGCGATCCCACGTGGTTCGATAACCCGGCGCTGACCCAGAAGTTCGGTCCGGCAATCCTCGAGACACTCATGATGACGGGCCTGTCCACGCTCTTCGCGGTCATCATCGGAACGCTCCTCGGCCTCCTCCTCGTGCAGACCGGCAAGGGCGGCCTCACCCCCAACAAGGGCGTGTACCAGGCCGTCTCCTTCGTCGTGAACATCGTGCGCTCCCTGCCCTTCATCATCGGCATCATCATGCTGATCCCGCTGACGAAGATGATCGTCGGCAAGTCCACGGGCTCGCTCGCAACCGTCGTTCCGCTCGTCATCCTGTCCGCGCCCTTCTTCGCGCGCCTCGTGGAGACGAACCTGCTGGCCGTCGACCCCGGCAAGATCGAGGCCGCCCAGATGATGGGTGCTTCCAACCGCCAGATCCGCTGGGGCGTCCTCATTCGCGAGGCAATGCCCGCCCTCATCCAGTCCATCACGACCCTGGCGATCACCCTGATCGGCTACTCCGCGATGGCGGGCGCCGTCGGGGGCGGCGGCCTGGGCCAGATGGCCATCAACTACGGCTACAACCGCTGGCAGGACGACGTCATGATCTCCACCGTCGTCGCCATCATCGTCATCGTGCAGATCATCCAGCTGATCGGCGATATCCTCTCGCGCCTGGTCGACCACCGCGCGCGCTGACAGACCCCGGTCAGGTCACCCCGGCCTCGACCATCCATCCCATCCAGTACGCAGAAGAAAAGAGAACCACCATGCGTCATCGCTCTCTCGCAGCTATCGGCCTGGCAGCCGTTGCCACCCTCGGCCTGGCGGCCTGCGGCGGCGGCTCCGCCTCCTCGGATGCTTCCGGCTCCTCCTCGGACGTCGTCACCCTGACCGTGGGCGCGACCCCCTCGCCCCACGCGAAGATCCTCACCTACATCAACGACAACCTGGCCGAGGCCGAGGGCATCAAGCTCAACATCGTTGAGTACACCGACTACGTCCAGCCCAACACCGCGCTCAACGACGGCGACCTGGACGCCAACTTCTACCAGACCGTTCCCTACCTGGAGAACGCGGAGAAGCAGTTCGGCTACGACTTCGAGGCCGGCGAGGGCATCCACCTCGAGCCCCTCGGCGTGTTCTCCAACAAGCACAAGTCCCTCGACGAGCTGCCCGACGGTGGCACGATCGGCATCATTTCCGACACGGCCAACCAGTCCCGCGCGCTCGAGCTCCTGGCGACCCAGGGCCTCGTCTCGATCCCTGAGGGCGACGGCGACGTCAACATCAACACCGTCACCAAGCTGAAGAACTTTGACTTCCGCGAGGTCGAGGGCCCGCAGCTGGTCCGCTCGCTCGACGACTTCGACTACGCGGTCATCAACGGCAACTTCGCCCAGGAGGGTGGCAAGTCCATCTCCGGTGACGCCCTCGTCGTTGAGTCCCCCGTGGACAACCCGGCCGTGAACGTCCTCGTGTGGAAGAAGGATTCCAAGAAGGCCGAGGCCATCGCGAAGCTCGAGAAGCTCCTGCACTCCGATGAGGTCAAGCAGTACATCGAGAAGACCTGGTCGGACGGCTCGGTCATCCCGGCGTTCTGACCTGCGAGGCCGGGGCGCGCAGGCGCCGAGGCTGACGGATCGTGGAGCCGACAGGCTCGCATAGATAAGCGGGTGGCCCCCGGAACCCAT
>NZ_ALCB01000144.1:0-28608 GCF_000282935.1 Actinomyces sp. ICM39 | reverse complement strand
GCCGTCCTCTTCATGAAGAGGACGGCCCCACACGGGTTTCCGGATAAAATGGCTCCCCGCTCACAAGCGGAGAGCCATTAGAAAGACGAGATAGCCGTCAGGCGCCGAACTTCGCGAGAAGCGCGTAGCCGATAATGCACACCAGCCAGATGAGCAGCGTGCCCAGGGTGATGCGGTTCAGGTTACGCTCGGCGACACCGGAGGAGCCGGCCGACGAGGAGATGCCGCCACCGAACATGTCCGACAGACCGCCGCCCTGCCCCTTGTGCATGAGGACGGTCAGGGTCAGCAGGATGCTGGTCAGGAAGATCAGCACGATCAGGACGTTGTTCAGAATGGTCACAGTCAATCCAGTTTCTATCGCAGTTCGCCCCGGATCGGGGCACATATAGCTTTAGTCTAACTGAGAATGCCGGTGGGGCCAACCGGCACACCGGTTGGCCCCACCTCGCGTCCGCTCCGACCCGGCTTACGTGGCTGGGAGGAGTGGGCGCGCTACGGTTTCTCAGGCGTAGAACGTCGCCATGGCGGCGAAGGAGTCAGCCTTGAGGGACGCGCCGCCGACGAGGCCGCCGTCGACGTCGGGCTGAGCCATGAGCTCCTTGATGTTGTCGGGCTTGGCGGAGCCGCCGTAGAGGATGCGCGTGGACTCGGCGGTCTCAGCACCGAAGTCCTCGGCCAGGGCGGCGCGGATGGCGCCGCACACTTCCTGGGCGTCCTCTGCGGAGGCGGTCTCGCCGGTGCCGATGGCCCAGATGGGCTCGTAGGCGATGACGATCTTGGCGACCTCTTCGGCCTTCCATCCGGCGAGGGCGGCGCGGATCTGGCCGAGCACGAACTCGACGTAGGTGCCGGCCTTGCGAACCTCGAGGGCCTCGCCGCAGCACAGGATCGGGGTCATGCCGGCGTCGAAGACCTTGCGGGCCTTGGCGCCGACGAGCTCGTCGGACTCACCGTGGTACTCGCGGCGCTCGGAGTGGCCCATGACCACGTAGGTGACGCCGAGCTTGGTGAGCATCTCGGTGGAGATTTCGCCGGTGTAGGCGCCGTTGTCGTGGATCGAGACGTCCTGGGCGCCGTACTTGATGCCGAGCTCGTCGGCGTCAACGATGGTCTGGACCGTGCGGATGTCGGTGAACGGCGGGATGACGAGGACCTCGCACTTGGAGTAGTCGTGGTCCGCGTCGGACAGGGCCATCGCCAGACCCTGGACGAGGTGGTTGGCCTCGAGGTGATCGAGGTTCATCTTCCAGTTGCCGGCCATCAGGGGCGTACGTGCCATGAGTCAGTCCTCCAGAACTGCGATACCGGGCAGAACCTTGCCCTCGAGGAGCTCGAGGGAGGCACCACCACCAGTGGAAATGTGGGAGAAGGTGTTCTCGTCGAAGCCGAGCAGGCGCACGGCCGCGGCGGAGTCGCCACCGCCGATGACGGAGAACATGGAGCCCGTGGAGAGGGCTTCGGCGACGGCGCGGGTGCCGCCGGCGAACGCATCGAACTCGAAGACGCCCATGGGGCCATTCCAGGCCACGGTCTTCGCGGTGGCCAGCTTGTCGGCGAAGAGCTTCGCGGACTCGGGGCCGATGTCCAGACCCATCTGGTCGTCGGGAATGGCGTCGACCTTGACGACGGTCGCGGGCGCGTCGGCCGCGAACTCGGGGGCGACGATGACATCCACGGGCAGGACGAGGTCGACGCCGCGCTCGGCGGCCTCGGCGATGTAGCCCTTGACGGTGTCGATCTGGTCTTCCTCGAGGAGGGACTTGCCCACCGAGTAGCCCTGAGCGGCGAGGAAGGTGAAGACCATGCCGCCGCCGATGAAGAGCATGTCAGCCTTCTTCAGCAGGTTGGCGATGACGCCGAGCTTGTCGGAAACCTTGGAGCCGCCGAGGACGACGCCGTAGGGGCGCTCGGGGTCGCCGGTGACCTTGGACAGGGACTCGATCTCCTTGAGGACGAGCAGACCAGCGGCCGAGGGCAGCAGCTTCGCAATGTCGTAGACGGAGGCCTGCTTGCGGTGGACGACGCCGAAGCCGTCGGAGACGAACGCGTCGCCGAGCTTGGCGTACTCGCGGGCAAGCTCTTCGCGCTCCTCGTCGACCTTGGAGGTCTCACGGGGATCGAAACGGACGTTCTCGAGCAGGGCGATCTCGCCCTCACCCAGGGCGGCGACGGTCTCGGTGGCCGACGGGCCAACGACGTCGGAGGCCAGCGTGACCTTCACACCGGAAAGCTCAGCGAGGCGCTTGGCGACGGGGGCCAGCGAGAAGGCGGGATCGACCTTGCCCTTGGGGCGGCCGAGGTGGGCCATGATGACGACCTTGGCACCGGCGTCGGTGAGGGTCTTAAGGGTAGGCAGCGCCGCGCGGATACGGCCGTCGTCGGTGATGACGCCGTCCTTGAGCGGAACGTTGAAGTCGGAGCGGACGAGGACGCGCTTGCCGCGCAGGTCGCCCAGGGTGGAGATGGTCCTCACGAGGAGTCCTTTCGGTCTGAAGGCGGTGGCGATGTACGAGATGCCCGTGCACGAGCGTGCACGGGCATCTCGCTGATCAGCTCATGGCTGGTGTATCAGCTGTGTGCTCAGGCGAGCTTGGAGCCGACGAGGGCGGTGAGGCGAACGAGAGCGTTCGAGTAGCCCCACTCGTTGTCGTACCAGGACAGGACCTTGACGAGGTTGCCGATGACCTTGGTCTCGGTGGCGTCGAAGATCGAGGTGTGCGGGTCGCCCACGATGTCGGAGGAGACGATCGGATCCTCGGTGTACTTCAGAACACCCTTGAGCTCACCCTCGGCGGCAGCCTTGACGGCAGCCTTGACGGCCTCGACGGAAACCTCGTTCTTCGCGATGAAGGTGAGGTCGGTCAGGGAGCCGGTCGGGGTGGGGACGCGGACGGCGAGGCCATCGAACTTGCCCTCGAGCTGGGGCAGAACCAGGGCGACAGCCTGGGCAGCACCGGTCTTGGTGGGGATCATGTTCAGGGCCGCGGCGCGGGCGCGACGCAGATCCGAGTGGGGGGCGTCGAGGACGCGCTGGTCACCCGTGTAGGAGTGGATGGTGGTCATGATGCCGCGCTCGATGCCGAAGTTCTCCTCGAGAACCTTGGCGAGGGGGGCGAGGCAGTTGGTCGTGCAGGAGGCGTTCGACACGATGTTCATCGTGGCGTTGTCGTAGTCAGCCTCGTTCACGCCCATGACGAAGGTGCCGTCGACGTTCTTCGCGGGAGCGGAGATGACGACCTTCTTGGCGCCACCGTCGAGGTGAGCCTTGGCCTTCTCGCCGTCGGTGAAGAAGCCGGTCGACTCAACGACAACCTCGACGCCGAGATCGCCCCAGGGCAGGTCGGCGGGGTTACGCTGCGCGAGCACCTTGATGTGCTTGCCGTCGACGATGATGCCCTCGTCGTCGTAGGAAACCTCGCCCTGGAAGCGACCCGTGATCGAGTCGTACATCAGCAGGTGAGCGAGGGTCTTGTTGTCGGTGAGGTCGTTAACGGCAACGATCTCGATATCCGCGCCCTGCTCGAGAGCGGCGCGGAAGAAGTTACGGCCAATGCGGCCGAAGCCGTTGATGCCAACGCGGGTGGTCACTATGTTCCTCCTGCTCGTGCCCACACGGGACACGGTCTTCGATGCAACCGGGCCTGCGGGTTGCCTGCCCGGCCCGCAGATGTCTGCGGTTCCAGCAGTTCCTAATCTACACCTAAAAGCGGACTCAGTCACAATCCAATTAGAAAATCTGCACGTGGGGTAATTCTCGTTTGGATTGAGACGAAGCGGCAGGAAAAAGGGACCTCAGTCCTCCTCGAGCATGTCGAGGGTGAGCGCGGATTCCGTGTCCGGGATGCCGCGCTCGTGCGCGACCTTGTCCGCAAGAGCCAGAAGCCTGCGGATACGACCGGCGACAGCATCCTTAGTGAGAGGCGGATTCGTGTGCTTGCCGAGCTCCTCGAGGGAGGCCTGCTTGTACTGCAGACGCAGAGTGCCGGCCTCGAGCAGGTGGGCGGGCACGTCGTCTCCAAGAATCTCGAAGGCGCGTTCAACGCGGGCACCCGCGGCGACGGCCGCGCGGGCGGAGCGGCGCAGGTTCGCGTCGTCAAAGTTAGCCAGTCGGTTGGCGCTGCCTCGGGCCTCGCGGCGTTCGCGCCGCTCCTGCCACGCCTCGAAGGTCTGGGGGGCGCCCATGGCGGAGATCAGGGTTCCGATCGCGTCCGAATCGCGGACGGAAACGCGGTCGGTACCGCGAACCTCTTTCGAACGGGCGGCCGCGCCGAGTTTGCGCGCACACCCCACCATCGCGAGAGCCACCTCGGGACCGGGGCACGTGATCTCAAGGGAAGAAGAGCGTCCGGGTTCCATGAGCGAACCGCGCGCGAGGAAGGCACCGCGCCAGATAGCCGCGGCCTCCGCCGTTCCGGAAGCGACGAGCACCGGAGGCAGGCCGCGCACGGGGCGACGAAGGGAATCGACGAGGCCGGTGAGACGCGCAAGCTCGTCGGCCTTATGAACGACGCGCACGACGTAGCGCTTGCCACGTCGCAGAGAAGAACCGGACACCACGACGACGGAGGACTCGGCGTTGTACAGCGCCTGCAGGTAGGTACGCAGGCGGCGTGCGGCCACGGGCGAGTCAAGCTCGGCCTCGACGAGGATGCGCCCGCTCACGAGGTGCAGTCCTCCCGCGAAACGCAACGTGGCGCTCACTTCGGCGGCGACCTCAGACGGCGTCGTGATAACGGCGCGCGCCAGCTCGTCCTTCATGTCAGATGTCAGGGACACGGCTTCTCCAGGTATGTCATGTCGTTTGTCAGCAGGCAACAGGTTCTAAGGTAACCACGTTTCGGGCTGTCCGACCTCGCCAAGGAAGCCGTCAAATGCGTCACGCAGTGCGGCGGCGAGGCGCAGCGGGTCATGGTGCGGGGCACCATCACCCGTGCGAACCTGCCGCAGGAGCACGCGAGCGCCGAGTTCTTCGGCGGCAACGATGAGGTCGTCGATATCGTCACAAGCCGTCGGGTCGGCGACCACCACATCAAGCTTGAGCATGGGAGCGTACTCGCGCAGGACACGCACGTGGTCGGCGGTCGACATGAGGTCGGTTTCGCCGCGCTGGCGGGCCAGGTTGAGGACGAGCGCACGGTGCGCGTCGGTCGTAGCGAGAGCGCGATTAATATCCGGCACCAGCAGGTGCGGGATCACCGAGGTGTACCAGGAGCCGGGTCCCAGCACCACCCAATCAGCCTCGGAGATCGCTTCGGTGACGGCGGAGGGAACCTCGGGCGCCTCGGGCGTGATGCGCACGTGCTCGACCGTGCCTGGGGCGACGGCAACCTTGGACTGGCCGGATACGACGTAGCGGCGGCCGCCGTCGTTCATATCCGCCTCAATGTCGATCGGCGTCGACGACATGGGCAGGACACGCCCCTGCGCACCCAGCAGACGAGCGACCCAGTCGAGGCCTTCGACCGGATCGTCGAGAAGCTGCCACAGGCCGGAGATCAGCAGGTTGCCGAGGGCGTGCCCGTTGAGCGGGCCGGTCGTGTCGAGGCGCAGCTGCATGACGTCACGCCACGTCAGGCCCCACTCGGATTCCTCACAGAGAGAGGCCAGCGCCATGCGCAGATCGCCGGGGGGAAGGATCGGCATCTCCTGGCGCAGTCGGCCGGAGCTACCGCCGTCGTCGGCGACGGTCACGACGGCGGTCAGCGCGCGGGTAATGTGGCGCAGCGCGCGCAGCGTTGCGGACAGTCCGTGTCCGCCGCCAAGGGCAACGATGTTTTGGCCGGATTCTCCACGTTGAACCCAGCCGGCAGCATCAAGATAGGGCATCAGTCTCTCCCAATGTCACGGTGCATCACGCGAACCGTGTATCCGTGTGAGCGCAGGCGTTCGGCGATGGCCTCGGAAGATGCGACGGAGCGGTGCTTTCCGCCCGTGCATCCGACGGCAATCGTGACGAATGGCTTCAATTCTGCCAGATAGCCGCTGAGCATGGGGGCAAGAAGGTCGGCATATCCGAGGGCAAAATCGCGCGCGCCCGGCTGTGACAGTACGTAGTCGGCGACCGCCTGGTCTTTACCCGTGAGGTGGCGCAGCTCGTCCACCCAGTACGGGTTCTTGAGAAAGCGCACGTCAACGACGTGATCGGCGTCGAGGGGCAGGCCGTGCTTGAAGCCGAAGGATTCAACGGTGACCTGCAGGGGGCGCTCCTCCCCCGCCACGATGTCGCGGATGCGCCTCGTCAGATCGTGGACACTCATCGTGGAGGTGTCGATGACCTCGTCGGCGGCGCGGCGCAGGGGCGCGAGCAGACGCATCTCAGCCTTGATACCGTCCATGAGAGTACCGGCGCCCTGGAGGGGATGCGGGCGGCGGTTAGATTCGTAGCGACGCACTAGCGTCTCAGGGCTGGCCTCGAGGAAGATGACGCGATAGACAATGCCCGCGCCCTTGAGCTGTTCGAGCGTGGCATCAAGCGTGCGGAAGAAGGTACGCGAGCGCACGTCCACGCCGACAGCCAGTCGGTGCACGCCCGCAGCCGGGTCATTCGACATCATTCCGACGAGCGCGGGCAGCATCGTCGGCGGCAGGTTGTCGACGACGTACCAGTCAAGGTCTTCGAGTGCGCGGGCGGCGCCGGTGCGACCCGCCCCGGAGTAGCCCGTGATGATGAGAACCTCGTTGGAGGCGCGCGGCTCGTACTTGACGCGCATCATGTCACGCACGGCGATGCCCTCGGGGACCGTGGGAGGGTTCTCCTCGTTCATTGCCGAGGCCTGGGCCTCGTCTACGTCGTGAGCGTCCGTAGGTGTGTGGTCGGGCATAGCGTCCTCCTGACGGGTCGGCTGGTCGGGTGATGGGAGCTGTTAGGCGGAAGGTGCGGAGGCGTCGTCGATCGTGATACCTGCGGCGGCGCGTCTGGCGATAACCCGTGCTTCCTTCGGCGTACTCGCGGTGGCGGCGACAACGCCGACGCGCCTGCCGGCGCGGCTCACAGGCTTGCCGAAGAGACGCACGATGTCGGCGGATTCGAGGGCGCGAGCGACGCCGTTGTAGACGGGGACATCGACGGCGCTCGTCGACTTGATGACCGCCGACGCACCCGGGGTGAACTGTGCGGTGGAGACGGGCAGCCCGAGGATGGCGCGTGCGTGCAGCTCGAACTCGGACTGCGCTTGGGTCACCATCGTGACCATGCCGGTGTCGTGGGGGCGAGGCGAGAGCTCAGAGAACCAGACCTCGTCACCCTTCACGAAGAACTCAACGCCAAAGATGCCGAGGCACGGCCCGTTTCCGGCTTCGGCCAGGGCGTCGGTGACGGCCTTAGCCATCGTGCGCGCACCCTCGAGCGCGGCCTCGCTCATGGCCATGGGCTGCCAGGATTCAACGTAGTCGCCGCCCTCCTGGCGGTGTCCAATCGGCGCGCAAAAGCTCGTCATAACGCTGCCGGACGCACCATCCCACGAGCGCACGGTGAGCAGCGTGATTTCGTAGTCGAAGTCAACGCCCTCTTCGACAATGACGACGCCGGTCGTGGCGCGTGCGTCTTCCTCGGCGTGCGCCCAGGCGGAGGCGGCTTGCTCGGGTCCCGTCACACGGGACTGCCCGTGCCCGGAGGAGGACATCGTGGGCTTGACGAAGGCGGGGTAACCGACCTCGTCGAGAGCTGCGGCCAGCTCGGCCTCGCTGCGCGCGAAGCGGAAGGCGGAGGTGCGCACGCCGGGCAGGGACGCGGCGAGGTTACGGATGCGCTGGCGATCCATCGTCGCCTGGACGGCAAAGGCGTTGGGGACGACGCGCGCGCCGCGCTCTTCATAGGCGCTCAGCTCGTCTGTCGCGATGGCTTCGACCTCGGGGACGATGAGATCGACGTCCACGGCATCGAGGACCTCACGCAGAGCCTGCGGGTCGCTCATGTCAAAGACGCGAGATTCGTCCGCCACCTGCATGGCGGGAGCATTGGCGTAGGAGTCGCAGGCGTTCACGGTGCATCCGTAGCGCTGCAGGGCGATCACGACTTCCTTACCGAGTTCGCCCGATCCCAGCAGCAGTACGCGTGCCGGCAGTGGCACGGGAAGCGTCGTTGTCATGGTGTGTCCTCCCTCGACGATGCCGCTAGCCTATCGCGGATCGTGCGCGCAAGGCCGAGTCCCACGCCCTTGACCTCGGCAATCTGCTCGGGCGTGGCCTCTCGAATCCGCTTCACAGAGCCGAAATGCTTGAGCAGAGCGGCCTGGCGCGTCGGTCCAAGCCCTGGGATGGAATCGAGAACCGAGCGGCGCTGGGCCTTCGACCGACGCTTGCGGTGCTTCGTAATAGCGAAACGGTGGGACTCGTCGCGCAGATACTGCAGGAGGTACAGAGCCTCCGACGTGCGCGGGAGGATCAGAGGGAAATCATCGCCGGGGATCCACACCTCTTCGAGGCGCTTAGCCAGGCCCACGACGGGCACGTCCGCGCCCACCGCGTCCAGAGCGGCGCGCGCGGCGTTGACCTGGGGCAGGCCGCCGTCCACGACAACCAGGTCGGGACGATAGGAGAAACGCTTGGGGCGTCCCGTCGTCGCATCGATCGGGCCGGAAGCGTAGGCGACGCCGTCCTCGTCTTCGCCGTCGACACCGGCCTCCTCGGCGAGGAGCCGCGAGAAACGGCGCGTCAGAACCTCATTCATCGCGCTCGTGTCGTCGGGGGTGCCGTTTCCGTCCTCACCGCGGATGTTGTAGGTGCGGTAGGCGTCCTTGCGCGGCATACCGTCCTCGAAGACCACCATCGAGGCGACCTGGTTCTCGCCGCCCGTGTGCGACACGTCGTAGCACTCAATGCGCAGAGGTGCACCCGGCAGGTCGAGGTTTTCCGCGAGCTGCTCGAGTGCCTTCGAGCGCGCCGTGATGTCTCCCGCGCGCTTCGTGCGGTGCAGGGCGAGGGCCTGTCGGGCGTTCTCCGTCACCGTGTCCATGATCTGGGCCTTCGGGCCGCGCTTGGGAACGTGCACTGAGACGGACGCGCCGCGGATCTCGGCCAGCCAGCGCGCGATGGTCTGCTTCTCCTCCGGCTCGACGGAAACAAGCACCTCACGAGGGATCGCCGAGGTCGGCGTGTGCGCAACATCGTCCACGCTGACGGCCGCCACCTTGGCCGCCTTCCCAGCCCCGGCCTCGTTCGGCGACGCCGAGGAATACACCTGCTCGAGGAGGCGAGCCATGAGCTCCGCGTCGTCCGCACCGTCCACGCGCTCGATCACCCAGCCGCGCGTGCCTCGGATACGTCCACCACGCACATGGAAAACATGCACCGCAGCATCCAAGTCATCGCTGACGAGCGAGAACACGTCCACGTCCGCCCCGTCGTCGAGCACGACCGCGTTGCGCTCCAGCACCGTGCGCAGCGCCTTGACGTCATCGCGCAGCTTCGCCGCACGCTCAAAGTTCAGTTCCATCGAGGCCTGGTGCATCTGCTCCTCCAGGTCCCGGATCACCGGGCCGGTGCGCCCCTCCATGAACTGGCACAGCCCCTCCGCGAGCTCTCGATGCTCCTCCATGGAGATGCGACCCACGCACGGGGCCGCGCACTTGTCGATGTACCCGAGCAAGCACGGACGGCCCTGCGCCTTCGCACGCTGAAACACGCCCGCCGAACACGAGCGCATCGGGAAGACGCGCAACAGCTGATCGATCGTCTCGCGAATCGCCCACACCTGCGTGTACGGGCCGAAGTACCGTGACCCGGCGCGTTTACGTTCGCGCGTCACCTGCACGCGGGGAAAGCGCTCCCCCATCGACACCGCCAGGTAGGGGTAGGACTTGTCGTCCTTAAACATGACGTTGAAACGCGGATTGAATTCCTTAATCCACGTGAACTCCAGGGTCAGGGCCTCAACCTCGGAACGCACGACGGTCCACTGCACGGCGCTCGCGGTCGTCACCATCTGCTGGGTGCGCGGGTGCAGGTTCGCCAGGTCCTGGAAGTAGTTGGTGAGGCGATTGCGCAGGTTTTTGGCCTTGCCGACGTAGATGACGCGGCCCTGCGGGTCTGAGAATCGATAGACGCCCGGCGAGGTCGGGATATCTCCCGTGCGGGGTCGGTACGTCGAAGGATCTGCCACGCTCCCAGGGTACGAGGCTGGGGCTGGGCGTGCCCGGCGCCCACCTTGGGCGTGCTCTATGTCATGAAACATTTGAATAATGAAACCAATACGCGCAGCCGCCACCTGTGGGCATATACTGAACTTGGCCACGAATTGACCGATTCTTGACCTTTGAGTACAGCTCTCCCACAAAGAAGGACGTTCATGTTCACCTCCACCCAAGAGGTCGCAGACTTTATCTCCGAGCAGAACATTGAACTCGTCGACGTGCGCTTCTGCGACGTCCCCGGGGTTCAGCAGCACTTTACGATCCCCGTGAGCGAGTTCCTGGACGCCGCTTTGTCGGACGGCCTCATGTTCGACGGCTCCTCGGTGCGCGGATTCACCGCCATCCACGAGTCCGACATGAAGCTCATCCCGGACATCTCCTCCGCCTTCGTGGACCCGTTCCGCGATCGCAAGACCCTGGTCGTGAACTTCTCGATCGTCGACCCCTTCACCGACGAGCCCTTCTCGCGCGACCCGCGCCAGGTGGCCGCCAAGGCCGAGGCATACCTGCGCTCGACCGGCATCGCAGACGAGTGCTTCATCGGTGCCGAGGCAGAGTTCTACCTCTTCGACGACGTCCGCTACCAGGTCACCCCGCACAACACTTTCTTCTCCGTCGACTCCCCCGAGGCGTACTGGAACACCGGTCGCGTCGAAGAGGGCGGCAACATGGGCTACAAGGTGCCCATCAAGGGCGGCTACTTCCCCGTCTCCCCCGCCGACAAGTACGCGGATGTACGCGACGAGATGAGCCGACTCCTCGAAGAGGTCGGCCTGACGATCGAGCGCGCCCACCACGAGGTCGGCTCGGGCGGCCAGCAGGAGATCAACTACCGCTTTGCGACGCTGCAGACCGCGGCCGACGACATGATGAAGTTCAAGTACGTCATCAAGAACTCCGCCCTCGAGTTCGGCCATTCCGCGACCTTCATGCCCAAGCCCCTGTTCGGCGACAACGGCTCGGGCATGCACACGCACATCTCGCTGTGGAAGAACGGCGAGCCCCTGTTCTACGACGAGCGCGGCTACGGCTCCCTGTCCGACACGGCCCGCTGGTTCATCGGTGGCCTGCTCGAGCACGCGCCCGCGCTGCTCGCCTTCACGAACCCGTCGGTGAATTCCTTCCGCCGCCTGGTCCCCGGTTTCGAGGCCCCGATTAACCTCGTGTACTCGGCGCGTAACCGCTCCGCGTGCATCCGCATCCCCGTGACAGGCACGTCCCCGAAGGCCAAGCGCGTCGAGTACCGCGTGCCGGACCCGAGCGCGAACCCCTACCTGGCGTTCTCGGCCTGCCTCATGGCGGGCATCGACGGCATCAAGCGCCGCATCGAGCCGGCCGCGCCGATCGACAAGGACCTCTACGAGCTGCCCCCGGCCGAGTACCAGGACATCGCGAAGCTGCCCAGTTCGCTTGAGGCTGCTCTCGACGCGCTGCGCGAGGACCACGAGTTCCTCACCGAGGGAGACGTCTTCACACAGGACCTCATCGACACGTGGCTGGAGTACAAGGAGACCAACGAGGTCGCCCCGATGCGCGCCTACCCGCATCCTTTCGAATATCAGCTCTACTACGACCTGTGATCTAATCGTCACTCAGCGGCCCCCACCCCGATTAAGGGGCGGGGGCCGCGCCACAACCAGTAGACTCACATCGAACCTGTTGTTCAGTCTTTGAACCGACATCCCGGAGGACACGATGAAGCGCATGCGTGATGGCTCGTACACGATCAAGCCGACCTACAAGGTCGGCGAGCACGACATCATTCCGGACATGCTAGCCAAGCGCGCGCTCCTACACCCCGACCAGGTGGCGGTCGAGCAGCGCTCTTCCGTCGGCTCCACGCGCTCCCTCAGCACATCTGAGCTCCAGCGCCAGGTCGAGTACACCGCCTGCGGCCTCATCGGCCTCGGCGTTCAGCCCGGCGACGCGGTCGCGATCCTCGCCCCGACCTCGTACGAGTGGCTCCTCCTCGACCTCGCGCTCCTGTCCATCGGCGCAATCACCGTCCCGATCTACGAGTCCGACTCCGCCGCCCAGATCGAGCACATCCTCACCGACGCGCACGTGACCCGCGTCTTCACGGCCACCACCCAGCAGGCCGAGCTCGTGCACTCCGTGGCCCCCGAATACACCGTGGCGGTCGACTCCTTCGATCGCGGCGCCCAGCGCATGATCGCGCGTGCCGCCACCGGTATCACCATCGAAAACGTCGAGCAGCGCCGCGCGGCCATCTCCTCCTCGGATATCGCCACCATCATCTACACCTCAGGAACGACCGGAAATCCCAAGGGCGTGGCCCTGACGCACGCGAACTTCGTGGCCACCTCGGAGGGTGCCCGCCAGGTCCTCGGTGACGTCATCGACTCCCCCGAGACCCGCCTGCTCCTCTTCCTGCCCGTCGCCCACGTGCTCGCGCGCCTCGTCATGCACGTGATCCTGTCGGGCCAGGGCGTCCTCGGCTTCTCGCCCAGCATCAAGAACCTGCTGCCGGACATCCAGGCCTTCAAGCCTTCCGTGCTCCTCGTCGTGCCCCGCGTGCTCGAGAAGGTCTACAACGCGGCCTCCTCCAAGGCGGGCGGCGGCATCAAGGGCCGCATGTTCGCGTGGAGCGCCAAGCAGGCGCGCACCTTCTCCGTGGCTTCCGAGAAGACCTTCGGCCCCGGCCTGT
The DNA here is from genome assembly GCF_000282935.1 of Actinomyces sp. ICM39. Taxonomy (NCBI): domain Bacteria; kingdom Bacillati; phylum Actinomycetota; class Actinomycetes; order Actinomycetales; family Actinomycetaceae; genus Actinomyces; species Actinomyces sp. ICM39. The sequence goes on along the minus strand of NZ_ALCB01000144.1, from coordinate 15,807 downwards.
TCAAAAAGATGCGCCACGGCATCGCCGACGCGCTCGTCCTCAAGAAGATCCGCTCGGTCCTGGGCCCCAACCTGCGCTACATCGTCTCCGGCGGCGCGCCCCTGGCCACCGACCTCGCGCACTTCTACGCCGGCATGGGCATCACCCTCATCCAGGGTTACGGCCTGTCCGAGACGACCGGCCCAATCGCCGTCCAGCACATCGGCAAGAACCCCATCGGCGGCGTCGGACTGCCCCTGCCCGGCAACTTCATCAAGCTTGCCAAGGACGGCGAGATCCTGGTGCGCGGCCAGTCCGTCATGCCCGGCTACTACCACCTGCCCGAGCAGACCGCCGAGGTCATGCCCGACGGCAAGTGGTTCCACACCGGCGACCTGGGCTCGATCGATCGCAAGGGCCAGCTGACCATCACGGGCCGCAAGAAGGAACTTATCGTCACCGCGGGTGGAAAGAACGTGTCCCCCGAGGTCCTCGAGGACTCCCTGGCCACGCACCCGCTCATCGCGAACGTCATCGTCGTCGGTGATCAGCGCCCCTACGTCGGCGCGCTCTTCACCCTCGACGCCGACATGCTGCCCGACTGGCTGGCCCAGCACGGCCTGCCGCAGTGCTCGCCCACCGAGGCGGCCGAGCTGCCCGCCGTTCGTGAGTCTCTCGAGAAGGCTGTCGAGCGCGCGAACAAGGCCGTCTCCCGCGCCGAGTCGATCCGTAAGTTCCGTATCATCGATGCCACCTTCACCGTCGAGAACGGCTACGTGACGCCATCGATGAAGCTGCGCCGCCGCAAGGTTATCGCCGACTACGCCCACGAGATCGACGCCCTGTATGGCGGCCCCGTCTCCGCCGAGGCGCCCAAGAAGCGCGGGCTTTTCGGCCGAGGCAAGAAGAACTGATCCCACCACGCACGGCGCACAGCGCCACCCCACGAAAGGACCGCAATGACGGTACGCAGGCTCGCCGACGGCTCATGGGAGTCAATCGCGACCCGAGAAGCCACCGAAGACATGAACCTGCCGAAGATGCTCCACCAGCGCGTGGCGTCGCATCCCGGGCAGGTTGCGATCGAGCGCCGTTCCAACGTCGGCGCGTGGCGCCCCGTCACGATGGAGACCTTCCTCGGCGAGGCCGACTCGATTGCGCGTGGCCTCATCGGCATCGGGCTCGAGCCCGGCGACCACCTGGCGATCCTGGCACCCACCTCCTACGAGTGGGCGCTCATCGACGTGGCCGCGCTGTCCTGCGGCGCCATCACGGTGCCGATCTACGAGACGGACTCCGCGTCGCAGATCGCGCACATCCTGGCCGATGCCGACGTGCGCATCGTCATCACGGCCACCACGCAGCAGGCCGAGCTGGTCGAGTCCGTGCGCACAGACGGTGTCCGCCATATCCTCTCCCTGGACCGCGGGGCCGAGCGCGTCCTGACGGGCGCGGCTCAGGGCGTGAGCGTCGAGCAGGTGCGAGAGCGCACCGACGCCGTGAAGCTTCACGACGAGGCGACGGTCATCTACACGTCAGGCACGACCGGTATGCCCAAGGGCGTCGTACTGACGCACGGCAATTTCATCTCGCCGATGCTGCAGGCCTACGATTTCCTGCCTCTTCTCATTAACGACCCGAAGTCGCGTTCCCTGCTCTTCCTCCCGGTCGCCCACGTGCTCGCGCGTTTCGTCATGTACTGCCTGCTCGCGGGCCAGGGCGTCACCGCGTTCTCCCCCGACACGCGCAACCTGGTCAACGACATTGCGACATTCAAGCCGACGATGCTCCTCGTTGTCCCACGCGTCATGGAAAAGGTCTACAACGCTGCGGCGGCGAAGGCCGGCGGCGGCATGAAGGGCCGTATGTTCGCGTGGGCCGCCAAGCAGGCGCGTGCCCTGTCCAAGGCCAGCGCCTACGTGGATTCTCCCCTGCCCGAGTCGGCGGTCGCTGGTCCCGGCCCGGACACGACGCCCGTCCCCGACGCCTCGGCGATGCCTTCCCCCGGCCCGTCGACCGCGCTCAAGCTGCGCGGACGCGTCGCCGATGCGCTCGTCCTGTCGAAGGTCCGCGCGATCCTGGGACCGAACCTACACACGATCATCTCGGGTGGCGCTCCCCTGGCCCTCGATCTCGCGAACTTCTATCGCGGCCTGGGCATCACGCTCCTGCAGGGCTACGGGCTGTCCGAGACGACCGGCCCGATCTCCGTGGAGACGCCGCAGGATTTCCCGCCGGACTCGGTGGGCTTCCCCTGGCCCGGTAACCGCATGAAGATCGCTCCCGACGGCGAGCTGCTCGTCCAGGGCATCTCCGTGTCGAAGGGCTACCACAACCTGCCCGAGGCCACGGCCGAGGCCTACGTCGACGGCTGGTTCAAGACCGGCGACCTCGCCTCCATCGATGATCGCGGCCACCTGCGCATCACGGGCCGCAAGAAGGAACTCATCGTCACCGCGGGCGGCAAGAATGTCTCTCCCGAGATCCTCGAAGAGTCCCTGTCGACGCACCCGCTCATCGCGAACATCATCGTGGTCGGCGACAACCGTCCCTACATCGGCGCGCTCATCGCTCTGGACACGGAGATGCTGCCCGAGTGGCTGGCCACCCACGGCCTGCCCGTCGTCGATGCTGCGCAGGCCGCGAACCTGCCGGAGGTGCGCGACTCGCTCGAGAAGGCGATCGCCCGCGCCAACAAGGCAGTCTCGCGCGCCGAGTCGATCCGCCGCTACCGCATCGTGAACGCTGCCTTCACCGTGGAGAACGGCTACATGACGCCCTCCCTCAAGCTCAAGCGCCGCCGCGTCCTGGCCGACTACGCCGACGAGGTCGACGCCCTGTACGCATCGGGTGAGGCAGCGAAGAACCAGGAGTAACCCGGCCACCTGCCCGGTGTTTCCGATCCGACGAAGCGGCCCCGGCCTCGTTCCAATGACGAGGCCGGGGCCGAGTCGTATGCCAAGGCGCGGTTAGTCGGCGGTGTTGCGCCCCACGACGAAAGCACCGAAGAGCGCGAGGAGAACTGCCACGCCGATGACCGGAAGCGGAATCCACATCAGCGTGCGCCGGGTAATCTCCAGCGCAGCCGAGGCGATGACACCGACAAGCAGGAACGTATGGAAGGCGCGAGACCACAGGAAGCCGTCACTGTCGCTGCTCCACAACATAAACAGCGACATGATCACAAGCACAGCGACGAGCGCGTAGATCGCGATAACCGTGCCCAGTTGCCAGACGTGACGGGCTTCCGCCTGAGCCAGCACGGCCAAGGAGAGGTTGCCAAGCCCAGCAACGAAACCGCAGCCCAGTCCGTAGACGCGGCTGCGCCCGGCCGAGCGGGCCGCGAGGGCCTTGAGCGTGAGGGAGCCGGCCACGACCATGAGGGCAACCACCAGCAGGTGGACCCACGCGGGCCAAAAGTACGAGAAGCCGTAGAGGCCGTACATCGGATTCATGAGATCCATACTAACCATCACTTCTGCGAACTCGCGGCGTCTCGCTCGGCTTCCTTCGCCAGGACCTCGGCGAGGTACTGGCCGGTGAAGGACTCCTCCACCTTCGCAACCTCTTCGGGCGTGCCCTGTGCGACGACCGTGCCACCGCCGGCGCCACCCTCCGGACCCATGTCGATAATCCAGTCGGCGCTCTTGATGACGTCCAGGTTGTGCTCGATGACGATGACGGTGTTGCCCTTGTCGGCGAGCGACTGGAGCACCAGGAGCAGCTTGCGGATGTCTTCGGAGTGCAGGCCGGTCGTGGGCTCGTCAAGCACGTAGACCGTGCGGCCGGTCGAGCGTCGCTGCAGCTCGGAGGCCAGCTTCACGCGCTGGGCCTCGCCGCCCGACAGGGTCGTGGCGCTCTGGCCGAGGCGCACGTAGCCCAGGCCCACCTCGACGAGCGTGTTGAGGTGGCGAGCAATGCGCGAGATCGGTGCGAAGAACTGTGCGGCCTCGGCGATCGGCATGTCGAGCACGTCGGCGACGGTCTTACCCTTGTACTCAACCTCGAGGGTCTCGCGGTTGTAGCGGGCACCGTGGCAGACCTCGCAGGGCACGTACACGTCGGGCAGGAAGTTCATTTCGATCTTCAGGGTGCCGTCGCCCTTACAGGACTCGCAGCGTCCGCCCTTGACGTTGAAGGAGAAGCGTCCCGGGCCGTAGCCGCGCACCTTCGCCTCCTGCGTCTCCGCGAAGAGCTTGCGGATCTGGTCCCACACGCCGGTGTAGGTCGCCGGGTTCGAGCGCGGTGTCCGGCCAATAGGGCTCTGGTCCACGTGTACGACCTTGTCGAGCTGCTCGATACCCGTGATGGTGCGGTGGCGGCCGGGCACCATGCGTGCGCCGTTAAGGCGCGAGGCCAGGGTGCGATACAGGATGCCGTTGACCAGCGTCGACTTGCCGGAGCCGGACACGCCGGTGACGGCAGTGAGCACGCCGAGCGGGAAGGACACGTCGACGTTCTTCAGGTTGTTTTCGCGCGCGCCCTTGACGGTCACAACGCGCTTCTTGTCGATCGGGCGTCGGGTCGGCGGCAGGACGATGCGACGCTTACCCGACAGGTACTGGCCGGTCAGCGACTTGCGGTTCTTCAGCAGCTCCGAGAGCGGGCCCGAGTGCACGACCCATCCGCCCGTCTCACCGGCGCCCGGACCAATGTCGACGATCCAGTCGGCCGCCTCCATCGTCTCCTCGTCGTGCTCGACGACGATGAGGGTGTTGCCCAGGTCGCGCAGGCGCTCGAGCGTCGCGATGAGCTTGCGGTTATCGCGCTGGTGCAGGCCGATCGAAGGCTCGTCGAGGACGTAGAGGACGCCGACGAGGCCGGAGCCGATCTGCGTGGCCAGTCGGATGCGCTGCGCCTCGCCACCAGAGAGGGTTCCGGCGGCGCGCGAGAGCGTCAGGTAGGTGAGTCCCACGTCGACGAGGAAGGCCAGGCGGGCCTCGATCTCGGTGAGGATGGGCGCGGCAATCGAGCGGGCTCGCTGCTCGAGCTCGACGTCCGCGAGGAATGCGCGTGCGTCCGCGATCGACATGTCGGACAGCTCGGCGATCGACTTGTCGCCGATGCGCACGGCGAGGACCTCGGGCTTAAGGCGCGCGCCGTGGCACGTCGGGCACGGGATCTCGCGCATGTAGGAGTCGAGCTTTTCGGACACCGCGGCGGACTCGGTTTCCTCACGCTTGCGCTCGATGTACTTAACCGCGCCCTCAAAACCCGTTGAGTAGGAGCGCTCGCGACCCCAGCGGTTACGGAACTTGACGGTGACCTCGTAGTCCTTGCCGTACAGGATCGCGTCCTTGACCTTCTTGGGCAGGGACTTCCACGGGGTTCCCATCGCAAATCCCAACTCCTTGGAGAGGGATTCGAGGAGCTTCTTGTGGTACTTGAAATTGGAGTTCCAGGGGATGACCGCACCGTCGGCCAGGGAGAGCTCCTCGTCAGGCACGACCAGTTCCGGGTCGACCTCGAGGCGGAAGCCGAGGCCCGCGCAGTCGGGGCAGGCACCGTAGGGGGCGTTGAAGGAGAAGGTGCGCGGCTCGATCTCGTCGAGCATCAGCGGGTGATCGTTGGGGCACGCACGCTTCTCGGAGAAGCGGCGCCGGCGCTCGGGATCGTCGGCATCAAGGTCGACGCAGTCGATGACGACGAGGCCATCCGACAGGCGCAGGGCGGTTTCGACCGAGTCAGTCAGGCGCTGGCGCATGCCCTCACGCACGACGAGGCGGTCGACAACAACCTCGATCGTGTGCTTGAGCTTCTTCTCCAGCTTAGGCGCATTCTCGAGGCGCACCATCTCGCCGTCGATGATCGCTCGGGTATAGCCCTCGGAGCGCAGCTCGTCGATGAGGTCCTGGTACTCGCCCTTACGGCCACGCACGACCGGGGACAGCACCTGGAAGCGCGTGCCCTCATCCATCGTGCGCACACGGTCGACGATCTGCTGAGGAGTCTGCGCCTGAATGCGGGCGCCACACTCGGGGCAGTGCGCCACACCCGCGCGGGCGTAGAGCAGACGCAGGTAGTCGTGGATCTCCGTGATCGTGCCGACGGTCGAGCGCGGGTTGCGCGACGTCGACTTCTGGTCGATGGAGACGGCGGGCGACAGACCTTCGATGAAGTCCACGTCGGGCTTGTCCATCTGTCCGAGGAACTGGCGCGCATACGAGGACAGTGACTCCACGTAGCGACGCTGTCCCTCGGCAAAAATCGTGTCGAAGGCGAGGGACGACTTACCGGATCCGGACAGGCCGGTGAATACGATCATGGAGTCCCGGGGCAGCTCGAGGCTCACATCCTTCAGGTTGTGTTCGCGGGCACCCTGGATGATTAGCTTGTCATGCACCCCTCGATCCTAGCCGTCCCCCTATGAAAATGCGCCGATGAAAGCTACTCTTAGGGGTATGACCTACTATGCAGTCGAATACGTTTACAACCCTTCGATGACCGAGACGATGGACGAGGTTCGCCCGACGCACCGCGCGTTCCTGTCCGGCCTGCTCGAGCAGGGAATCAACGTTGCGTCCGGTCCCCTCGTTGGTGAGATCCCCGGCGCCCTGATCCTCATCAACGCCGAGAGCCAGGCCGACGTCGAGCGCATCCTGAACGAGGATCCCTTCTACGTCGCAGAGGTCATCCAGGCACGCCTCATCCGCGAGTGGAACCCCGTCATTCGGGCCTTCTGATCGCAGCAAACAAACGAGGCCGGGGCCGGGTGATTCACCCAACTCCGGCCTCGCCTCATATCCGGAGAGATCAGCCCTCCAGGGACCGGGCGAATTGGCGCGCGTAGAAGATTCGCTGCGCGATCTCGATGAGGACAGCGGCGCACGCTCCAACGCACAGGATCACGAGCCACTCGTATCCACTCGGCGCGACCATCGAGAAGAAATGACGCACCGGCGGCAGCAGGACGCCACCCACGGTCGCCGAGATGACGCTGACCAGGAGCACCCACTTCCACGTCGATAGCGGCCGCGAGGTGATAACGAGCAGCCAGATTGCCCCCAGCATGAGGGAGAGAATCGCAGCGGTGGACTCGCGCGCCTGCGGGGGACCATCGACGATGCCAAAGGCGGTGAGAGCGGCCGCTGCGAGGATGATGCCGGTGGGCATCGCGAGCGACAGCGTGCGCCCCAGGAATCCGGGCACGTAGCGGCGCGGGTTCGGCCACAGGGCCAGGAAGAACGCGGGAATGCCGATGGTCAGCGAGTCGATGTAGCTGAACTGCCGCGGCAGGAACGGATAACGCCAGCCGACCAGGGCCGTCACGATGACGAGGACGGCCGCGTAGGTGGTCTTCGCCAGGAACAGCGAGGACACGCGCTCCATGTTGGCGATGATGCGTCGGCCCTCCGACAGGACACCCGGAAGCACCGAGAACTTCGAATCTACGAGAACAATCTGCGCGACCGCCTTCGTGGCCTGCGTGCCGTTGCCCATCGCGATTCCCAGATCGGCGTCCTTGAGCGCGAGCGCATCGTTGACGCCGTCACCGGTCATGGCGACGCAGTGCTCCCGCGCCTGCAGTGCTCCGACCATCGCGCGCTTCTGCTCGGGTGTCACGCGCCCAAACACGTCGTGATTCTCAATCGCGTCGATAAACGCCTCGGAGGTCAGGTCCTCGGGCAGGTCTCGTGCATCCATCAGGCGTGCGGGCGAGCCGTCGGGAGCGGTCAGGCCCGCCTGCGCGGCGAGCGCGCCGACCGTCGTCGGGTTGTCGCCCGAGATAACGCGCACGTGCACGTCCTGCGAGCGGAAGTAGTCGAGAGTCTCCGCCGCATCGGGGCGCAGATCCTCCTCGAGGACCACGAGGGCTGCAACACTACGGCCTGCGGGAAGCTCATCATCAACCACGATCCCGTCGGCGTGAACGAGAGCAACGACGCGCGAACCGTCCTTGGCGGCGGCACCCACCTTGGCGAGGAGATCGGCGTTCTCAGCCAGCGCCTCGTCGATGACGAATTCGGGTGCGCCCAGAATCCAGGAGTCGCTCTCAGTCCCCCACGCGCTCCACTTGCGGGCCGAGGAGAAGGGTACCGCCCACTCGATGCGCTCGACAGCCCCGGCCTGTTCGGCTTCTCCCAGGTGCTGCCAGATCGCCTCGGCAGTGGCATTGGTGCGGTCGCTCGAGGCGCTCGCGAGAGCACGAAGCACCACGGCCTCGTCTCCCGAAATGACCTCGACGCCGCGCACCCGGATGCCGCCGGTGGTGAGCGTGCCCGTCTTGTCGAGGCACAGGCAATCCACGCGCGCGAGTACCTCGACGGCGGGCAGCTCCTGGACGAGCACACCGCGGCGTGCCAGCGTCGCTGACCCGATCGCGAAGTTCATCGACGTCAGGAGCACCAGGCCCTGCGGGATCATGCCGATCACGGATGCGACCGAGAGAACGAGGGCCTCGCGCCAGTCTCCCCCGTGACCGCCTGCGATGCGGTTCTGCGAGTAGAACGTCAGGATGACGATGGGCAGCAGCATGACGGAGACAACCTGCAGCACGCGGTTGATCGACATCTGAATTTCGGACACCGTGCGCGTGAAGGCGCGCGCCTGCTCGGACAAGCCCTGTGCGTATACGCGCTCGCCGACAGCAGTAGCGACCATGCGGCCCGACCCAGCGACGACGCTCGTGCCCGCCAGCAACTGATCGCCCTGCTTCTTCTTCACGGGGCGTGACTCGCCGGTCAGCAGTGACTCGTCGATCTCCAGGCCCGCCGAGGACAGAACCGTGCCGTCGACGCTCACCTGATCGCCGAGCGTCAGATCAATGACATCATCGAGGACGACGTCACGTGCGGGCACGACCGACAGCGCTCCGTCACGCAGGACGGTTGCCTGCGGGGCGTCGACGATCGCGAGGGAGTCAAGCGTGCGCTTAGCACGCAGCTCGGACACGATGCCGATCACCGCGTTAATGATCATGACGCCACCGAAAATGCCGTCACGCAGGTCGCCGAAAAGCAGAACGATGACCGACGCCGCAACGATGATCGCGTTGAACAGCGTCAGGACGTTCTCACGAATAATCGACGCCACCGAGCGAGACGTACGATCCTTCACCCGGTTCACGGCGCCGCGCGCCATGCGCTCCGCAACCTCGGAGGCGCTCAGTCCGTGCTCATCGATAGTCAGGCTCTCAGCGCTCACCGGCGCCCTCCTCATCCATCGCGCTGCGGATGAGCGACGCGATAACAGTAACGGCCAGGGTGACGACAATGACTCCAAGCGACACCGACACGGAAATCTCCGGTGCCCACTCGAAGCCGTGGCCCCCGTTGATGAACGGTAGCGTGTTGGCGTGCAGGGCCTCGAGAATCAGCTTGATTCCGATAAAGCTCAGGATGACGCCAAGGCCGTAGCCCAGGTAGACGAGCTTGCCGAGCAGCGCGTCCACAAGGAAGAAGAGCTGGCGCAAACCCATGAGTGCGAATACGTTGCACGCAAACACGAGGAAAGGCTGCGACGTGATGCCGAAGATTGCGGGGATCGAATCAAAGGCAAACATGAGGTCGGCTGAGCCCAGAGCCAGCACGACGACAAACAGTGGGGTGAGGTAGGTTCGACCACCGTGGCGGTAGAGCATTCGGCTGCCAATGAAGCCGTCGGTAATCGGCAGGACGCGGCGCACGACGCGAATGAACGCATTCTCTTCGTACTCCTCATCGTCTCCCCCGCCGGTCACGGTCTCCTTGATCTGATTAAACGCCGTCCACAGCAGCCACACACCGAAGAGGAAGAAAACCCAGGAGAAGCGCGCCACCAGCGCCGCACCGAGCAGAATGAAGACGAGGCGCAGGAGCAGCGCGATGACGATTCCGAAGAGGAGGGCCTTTTGCTGATTCTCGCGCGGGACCCGGAAAGCCTTGAGGATCAGGATGAAAACGAAGAGGTTGTCGACCGACAGCGACCACTCCATCGCCCAGCCCGCATAGAACTCTTGGGCGTACAGCCACCCGTTGGTGAGCCAGATACCGACGCCGAAGACGCCGGCGAGGCCGACGTAGAACAACGTCCAGCGAGCTGCTTCGGCAGCCGTCGGCGGGTGCGGGTTACGGGCGTGCCCGAGGAAATCAAGCACCACCAAACCGATGGCTACGAGAGCGAGAATGCCCCACGCCCACGGGTGAACAACCATGAATACCTCTTAACTATCCGACCATGGTATTTTATCGCTCTCCCACGGCCGGCTCCTGTCACGCGCGCCGTTTGCTGGAAACCGCTAGAGAAGCAACGACCGTGATCAGGATCGTCACGACGATGAAGCCCAGCGAAAACGCGATCGACGGCTCGGGGATCACGGACACCTCGTGGCCCCCGTTAATAAAGGGCAGCTCGTTGGTGTGGAGGGCGTGGTTGATGAGCTTGAAGCCGATAAAGCCAAGAATCGCTGCGAGGCCGTAGTGCAGGAAGACGATGCGGTCGAGTAGGCCATCGATGAGGAAGTACAGCTGGCGCAGGCCGAGTAGCGAGAACGCGTTGGCGGCGAACACCAGGTAGGCCTCGGAGGTCAGCGAGTAGATCGCGGGGATCGAATCGACGGCGAACATGACGTCGGCGGTACCGATCGCGATAACGCACAGCAGCATCGGCGTGATGTAGGTGCGGCCGCCGTGGCGGTAGAGCATGCGCGATCCGATAAAGCCATCGGTCACCGGCACGACCTTCGACACCCAGCGAACAATCGACGGCGGGCGGTATTCCTCGTCATCGTCGTCGCTGGAGCCCTCGCGCACCTGGCTGATAGCAGTCCACAGGAGCCACGCGCCGAAGATGTAGAAGACCCACGAGAAGTTCTCGATGAGGGCGGCGCCCGCGAGGATGAAGATCAGGCGTAGAACGAGGGCAATGATGATGCCGGCCAGCAGGACCTCCTGCTGGTTCTTACGCGGCACGCGGAACGTCGACAGAATGATGACAAACACGAAGAGGTTGTCAATACTCAACGCTTTTTCGGTGATGTAGCCGCCGAGGTATTCCTGGCCATACTGCGGCCCCCAGACCGCCCACACGATGGCACCGAAGATGAGGGCAATCGCGATGTAGGCGACCGACCACCAAGTGGCTTCCTTGAGAGTGGGTTCGTGGGGTGTGCGGACGTGGCCGACGATGTCGACGACGATCATGGTCAGGATGATGCCAGCCAGGACGATCCAGGCAAGGGCGTGCACGTGCATACGTGTGGCCTCCGGTACGAGTCGGGTACCGGAGGTCTCCTCCCGCCAGGAACTCCTGGCCGGTGACGCCGGAGGCCGCGCCGCGTGGGCGGGCCGTCGTGATGACGACGCCACTGTTGGTGGGAGTACTCCCCTCCGCTAACGCTTCCATCCTAGTGGGTACCCGTTGAGTCGCGTCCCTACGTGCGACGTGGCGTCGGTCGCGATTCTCTCCGGGCACCTTTTGACGAGGCAGAGGCCACCCCACGCTCACAGGCAACCGGGGCGCGGCCGAGGTCAGTGGGCGCGCTTCATGGCACGCAGTTCCTTCTTCAGGTCTTCGATCTCGTCGCGCAGACGAGCCGCGACCTCGAACTGGAGGTGCTGCGCAGCGGTCATCATCTGGGCAGACAGCTCTTCGATCAGTTCGGCCAGCTCGGCCTCGGCGCGCTGCCCCGGAGTCGCAGTCGGGCCACCTACGGCAGCACTCATCCGTTCGCGTGCGCTCTTCTCCTTGCGGTACCCGCCCTCGAGGAGGGTGCGCGTATCGACCTGCTCGCGGGCGAGCATGTCGGTGACGTCGGAGATCTTCTTGCGCAGCGGCTGCGGGTCGATGCCGTGTTCCTTGTTGTAGGCGATCTGGATCTCGCGACGACGCATCGTCTCGGAGATGGCCTCGTTCATCGAATCCGTCATGTTGTCCGCGTACATGTGGACCTCACCGGACACGTTTCGTGCGGCACGGCCGATCGTCTGGATGAGCGAGCGGGTGGAGCGCAGGAAGCCTTCCTTGTCCGCGTCGAGGATCGACACGAGGGAGACCTCGGGCAAGTCCAGGCCCTCACGCAGCAGGTTAATGCCGACGAGAACGTCGAAGGTGCCCAGGCGCAGCTCGCGCAGTAGCTCAACGCGGCGCAGGGTATCGACGTCGGAGTGCAGGTACTCGACCTTGACGCCGCGCTCGGCCAGGTAGGTCGTGAGTTCCTCGGCCATCTTCTTCGTCAAGGTGGTAACGAGGACACGCTCGTCGCGTTCGACGCGAACGCGCACCTGCTCGAGAAGATCATCGATCTGGCCCTCGGTGGGCTTGACGACAACGAGCGGGTCGACGAGTCCCGTCGGGCGAATGATCTGCTCGACGACACCATCGGAGCGTTCGAGTTCGTAGGGGCCGGGGGTGGCCGAGAGGTAGACGGTCTGGCCGATGCGCTGGGTGAACTCGTCCCACTTGAGCGGACGGTTGTCCATCGCGGAGGGCAGGCGGAACCCGTAATCGACGAGGGTGCGCTTACGCGACATGTCTCCCTCGAACATCGCGCCGATCTGGGGGACGGTCACGTGTGACTCGTCGATGATGAGCAGGAAGTCGTCGGGAAAGTAGTCCAGCAGCGTGTGCGGGGGCGTGCCGGGTCCGCGCCCGTCGATGTGGCGCGAATAGTTCTCGACGCCCGAGCACGAACCGATTTCCTTGAGCATTTCGAGGTCAAAAGTGGTGCGCATGCGCAGGCGCTGCTCCTCGAGCAGCTTATTCTGGCCACGGAACCACGCGAGGCGATCGTCGAGCTCGTCCTCGATGGAGGCAATCGCCTTCTTCATGCGCTCCTCGCCCGCCACATAGTGCGAGGCCGGGAATAGGTACGTGTGATCCACGTGGTCGATGACGTCGCCGGTGAGCGGGTGCAGAACCGCAAGAGACTCGATCTCGTCACCGAACATCTCGATGCGGATCGCGAGCTCCTCGTACACGGGGATGATCTCGATCGTGTCGCCGCGGACGCGGAAGGTGCCGCGCGTAAACGCCATATCGTTGCGGACGTACTGCATCGCGACGAAGCGGCGCAGCAGCGCATCGCGGTCGATGATCATGCCCCGCTCAAGCTCGATCATTCGAGCCACATACTCCTCGGGCGTGCCGAGGCCGTAGATGCAGGACACCGAGGAGACGACGACCGTGTCGCGCCTCGTGAGCAGCGAGTTCGTAGCGCTGTGGCGCAGCCGCTCGACCTCGTCGTTGATCGAGGAGTCCTTCTCGATGAAGGTGTCCGTCTGGGGGACGTAGGCCTCGGGCTGGTAGTAGTCGTAGTACGACACGAAGTACTCGACGGCGTTGTTTGGGAGCAGCTCGCGGAACTCGGCCGCGAGCTGGGCGGCGAGCGTCTTGTTCGGCTCGAGAACCAGAGCGGGACGCTGCAGCTCCTCGATCAGCCATGCCGTGGTGGCGCTCTTACCCGTGCCCGTCGCACCCATGAGGACTACGTCCTGTTCGCCGTCGCGGATGCGCGCAGCCAGCTCCCGGATGGCCTTAGGCTGGTCGCCCGACGGCGTGTAGGGAGAGATGACCTCGAAAGGCTTGTTCTGGCGGGTCACGACGTTATTGCTCACGCTCCTACGCTACCGCCCAGGCACTCGAGCTGCGCGCACAAGGCGCACGGGTTCGCGACGAGCGTGGTCGCCCCGGCCTCGTCAATCAGTGCTGGGAGCGTCCGGGGTCAGCCAACGCTCATAGACAAGGCGCGCGACTTCCTCGAGGTCGTCGGCACTCCCCTCGTTCTCGATCCAGATCGTGGCGATGGCTCGACGCTCCTGCGACGAGGCCTGGGCGCGGATACGTGCACGCGCATCCTCGGGCGCCACTCCCCTGCCCTCGAGACGCTTGACGCGTTCCTCGATGGCTGCGTCCACGATGACGACCGCGTCGAAGCGATCCACGTGGTCCCCTTCGATAAGAAGCGGAATGTCGTAGACTGCGAGGCTCCCCTCCGGGGCGCCACGCAGGATCGACCACGCGCGCGCCTCAATGACGGGGTGGGTGATGGCATTGAGCCGAGCGACGCGTTCGTCAGCTCCTTCGCCTCCGAAAACCCGGGAGGCCAGGAGTGCCCGGTCCAGGCTCCCGTCTTCCTTCAACAGGTCGCCTCCGAAGGCACGCGCGACCTCGCTGAGCGTGGATTCGCCCGGTTCGAGGATTTGCCGCGCAATCGCATCGGCATCCGCGGTCACGGCTCCCAGCGACGCAAACACGCGTGTCACCGAGGACTTACCGGAGCCGATGCCTCCGCTGACCGCAACAATTCGGCGCGGCCCCTGTGTACGTGGCGCGCGAATCGGACGAATGAGGGTCGCCGTGCAAGCCCCGCAGCTCAGAGTCGTGTTCACACCCACAGGGTAGCCCGCCAATTGTTGCCTTACGTGGTCGTCGTGCAAGAATTGGGGCTGTTATAGAACCCACACCATCAAGTGAGTAGCAGTGACGCAGACAGTCAATGACGATTCCACTGGACGCTCGAGCAGCACCGCCGTCCTCATCGCGACCTCCCTGACGCTCTTCTCCATGTTCTTCGGCGCAGGTAACCTGATTTTCCCGCCGATCATGGGCGCATCCGCAGGAACGAACTTCGCTCCCGCGATGATCGGCTTCCTCATCGGCGGCGTCGCACTGCCCGTCATCTCCATCATTACGATCGCACTGTCGGGCACCGACATGCGCGACCTCGTGAGCCGCGCCGGCAAACCCTTCGGGATCGTCTTTTCCATCATGGTGTACCTGTCGATCGGTGCCTTCTACGCGCTCCCGCGTACGGGCGCAGTATCCTTCTCGACCGCCGTCGCCCCGGTCATCGGCACGAAGTCGCTGACCGCGTCGATCATCTTCAGCTTCATCTTCTTCGGCATCGCGTTCTATCTGTGCTGGAATCCCGGCACAATCATCGACAACCTCGGCAAGATCCTCACCCCGATCCTGCTCGGGCTTCTCGTCCTCCTCGTCTTCCTGTGCCTGGCGTCGCTGCCGGCTTCGCATGACGCTCCGACCGGCGAGTACGCTGCCACACCCCTGGCGGCGGGCCTACTCGAGGGCTACATGACGATGGACTCGATCGCGGCTCTGGCATTCGGCATCATCGTTGTCACGTCGCTCGGACACACCGGGGGTGGCATCGGGGCGAAGGTCGTGCGCCGAACCTCGACGGCGGCCGTTATCGCGGGTTCGCTGCTTGCCGTCGTCTACGTGGGCCTGGGACTCATCGGTCACGTGATCCCAAATGCTCAGAGCTACAGCGACGGCGCGACGCTGCTCGCGGACGCCGCCCAGATGACGATGGGCTGGCCCGGACAGATCGTTTTCGGCCTCATCGTACTGACGGCCTGCATGACGACGGCGGTCGGCTTGATCGCAGCGACCTCTGAGTTCTTCCACCGCCTGCTCCCAGCCATTTCGTACCGCGCATGGATGATCATCTTCACGATCATCTCCTTCGTGCTGGCTTCGGCGGGACTGAGCTCGGTGCTCGCCATCGCGGTACCGATTATCACGTTCCTCTACCCCATCGCGATCACCATCGTCTTCCTGACGATCGCGACTCACCCGCTGCGCCTAGCCACCCCGGCGCTGTGGACGTTCCGCCTGGGCTCGTGGATGGCGGCGGCGTGGTCGGCTGCGACGACGCTGGCGCACATTGGCGTTTACCCCGAGCACATCAATCCTGTGCTCATGTGGAGCCCGCTCCAGGCGAACCAGCTTGGCTGGATCCTCCCCACGGTGATCGCGGCGTTGATCGGCACGTGCATCGACCTCGCAGTCGTAAAGCATTCGGCTACATAAGCACAACGTGTGCAGGGCCCACGGGCCGCTAGAGCCTGGCTGCGGTGCCCGTGGGCGGTGGCGGGGCCTGGGCCCACA
>NZ_ALCB01000143.1:0-46148 GCF_000282935.1 Actinomyces sp. ICM39 | reverse complement strand
GGCGGGCGACCCCGCCACGCCCAGCACCCCGCCCAGCGCGGCGCCGAGGCGGGCCCCGGCCTCGTCGAGAAAATCGGAGAGATCGGTGCGCGAGGAGTGCTTGGCGGCCAAGACGATGCGCCTCAGTGATCCCGCGTAGTCGCCCATGGCTAGCGCTGGCAGGTCGCCGCGCGCACCGTCAACGACGGTCGGGATTGGCTCCGCCTGCGCACGGCGACGGCACGACGGGCACAGGACCTCGTCCCAGGCGCGACACCCGGCGCATTGCACGGGAAGCAGCGCACCCACGAATCCTCTCCCAAGGGCACCCAGGCCGCGCACTCCCGCCACGTCTCTCACCCCGCGTAGCGCGCGGAGGTCAGTGTGTCAGGGGCATTTTGCCACAGGGCGCCCGAACGGATGAGCACCTGTTCCATACCGGCGGCATCGGTGCCCGTAATGACGACGGCAGAAGATGACCCACCGGCGCTCATCGACGTCACATGAATCGGAAGGGACACGTTGGACGGCAGACCGCCCAGGGGCATCGTGACGAGCTGATCGTCCTCACCTGTCGCGCGCACGACAAGCGCGAGACCCGTCGGCGTCGTCCACGAGGCATCGACAACCGAGCCGTGTTCGAGGGGAATCTCTTCGAGGGAACGGATTGCCAGCGGACGCCCGCTCGCTCCACGTTCAACGACGCCTACCCACGCGGTTGCGTCGCTGCCCCGCAGGACGAGGGCGCGCGTACCGTCGGGCGAGATGCGAACCGCGCGGATCTGCCCGGCACTTTCAGACTCAACGCTCACACTGAACGCGCCGTCGACTCCCCCGCCGACGCTCACCGACGAGACCGTGGCCGGACCCCACACCCATCCGAAGCGGTCCACCGACGGACCGAGAGGTGCTTGTCCGGGCAGGAACGCAACCGTCGTCCCACCGCGCTGCGCGTACACCCCGTCAGTGCCGCTCCAGGCCACGAGAGAAGAGTCGACGGGCGACACCGTCGGATTTGAGGCATCGGTGACCGCGGCCAGCTCCGTCACCGATGAGGAGGAAACGAGCCCAACCCCGCCAGGACCGGCACCCACAAGGGTGTCCAGCGAGTAGGTGGGCGGTACCGGAATCGCCTGCGTATCCAGCACATCACCGGACAGGGAGGCATTGACACGCGACACGTCCGCTACCTGAGTCAGGGTGCGGACCAGTTCCCACGCGAGGGTCGTGCGCGCACTCTCGCTGCTGGGCATCACCGCGTTGAGCTCGACGCGCGCAACCCCATCGGCGACGTCCAGCCCCTGGGACGGGACGGTCGTGCCCGCCGGGATCGCGTTCGCCGTCACCGGAGCGAGGGATTGACGGGGACCTTCGACGAGGCCCGCAAGCAGGTGCGAGGCCAGACGCCGAGAGGGATACCAGCGCGGGTCTGCAACCAGGTCACCACCCTCCGCCGTCGGAAAGTAGAGGTTGGCGAGCGAGAACGAGGCCGTGAAGGACGCCCGGCTCATCAGAACCATGTTCTCGGGGTTGTTAATGCGCCACTGTCCCTCCTCACGCACGAGGGTGAAGGTACGAGACACAGTCGAGGCGGCCACGCGGGTCAACACGCCAAAGGCATCGACGCTGGCCACACCGAGCACGGCGACCGTCACATCGACCTGCGTTGCGGTCTCGGAGCCGGCAGTAACGGAGGGTGCCGTGTCTGTGTCGTACACGAGGATCTCGGTCTCCGGCTGCCAGGAGCGCGCCGAGGCTGCACTCAAGAACAGGCGAGCCGTCGCATAGTCGTCCTGGGGGCCGGCGGCACAGGCGAGCAGGAAGTCATTGACCAGGGTCGCGGCATCGGCGTCCGCGGAGGGACCCTCCGCGGAAAACTGGATGCCGCTGCCGTCCTTGGCGGACACGTCGAAGGGGGCCGGGGCCGATGAGGTGGGCAGCGAGGTACACCCGGCGAGGGCCAAGCAGGCGGCGAGAGCGAGAGGCATCAGTCGGCGTTTCATTCGTTCTCCCACAGGGCCAGGGGGCGGCTAACGATGTCCTCGCCGGCTTTCTTCGGCAGCGTCATCAGGAAGGAAGCCCCGCGTCCGGGCTCCCCGTATGCCTGAAGGCGCCCACCGTGGATGGCGACGTCTTCCGTCGCAATCGCGAGGCCGAGGCCGGTTCCACCGGTCGTACGTGCGCGCGCGGTGTCCGCCCGGTAGAAGCGATCAAAGACGTGGTCCGCAACCTCCTGGGTCATGCCCACTCCACGGTCGCGGACGCGGCAGGCGACATCGGTCTCGGTCGTTGCGAGCGTAATCGTCACGGGCGTGCCGTCGGCGTGCTCGATCGCATTGACGACGAGGTTGCGGATGACGCGTTCGATGCGGCGCTCGTCAACCTCGGCGGCGACGCGGGTGGGGGCGACGATCTCGACCGCGACCCCCTGACGCTCGGCGAGATCGGCGCACGCCTCGACGACGCGGGTGACGATGGGACGCAGGTCGCGGTCTTCTGCGTCCAGCAGGGCGCTCGCCGCGTCGTAGCGAGAGATCTCGAGCAGATCCGCAAGCATCTGTTCCATGCGTTCGGTCTGGTCATGCAAGAGCTCAGCGGAGCGGCGCGCGTGCGCGGGTAGGTCGTCGCGATTATCCCAGACGATGTCGTCTGCCATACGGATAGTCGTCAGCGGCGTGCGCAGCTCGTGGGACACGTCGGACACGAAGCGCTGCTGCAGTTTGGCAAGCTCGTCGTATCGCGAAATGGTGTCTTGCAGCGAGGACGTCATCGCGTTGAAGGCGCGCCCCAGGTCCGCCATCTCATCGTCACCGCGAACCTCGACGCGCACGTCCAGGTCCCCCTCCGAGGCTTTCGTCGCGGCCGCAGCGGTCACGCGCACGGGCAGGAGCAACCGGTGCAGGAGCGCAAACACGCCAATCGGTAGGGCGATGATGATCGGCAAAGCGGACAGGAAGAGAACCCGAAGGACCACGTCCACCTGCGCCTGATCGGCGGAGAGCGAATAGAGAATGTAGAGCTCGTGTGTGCCCGCGCGGGGCAGCTGGACCTGTGTACCGACCAGGATCCCCGGCTCTTCCCTCTTGTCCTCACCGGAACGAATGGCGACCGACTGCCACTGCGCCCCTCCCCCAGCGACCGCCGCACGCATCTCGCTCGTCACGAGGGCACGCATCTGCTCATCTTCGATCTGATTGATGCGCAGCGAGGCTGTGGTGCCCTCCGAGCGCAGCAGCGCCACGTTCGTCGCACCCGCGCCGGCCGCCGAGGCCTTGAGCGAGGCCAACGCCCCCCGCGCGGATTCCTGGACCTGCGCCGGGGACGAGGCGGTCGAGGAGGAGAACACGGACTGAGCCGAGGAGAAACGCAGTGACGCATCCGCCAGGATCGCATCCCTGCGCGTCTCGAACATGGACGTGCGTAGCTGGGAGGCGATGATCACGCCAAAGACAAGAACGATGATGAGAGTGGCGACCGTGATCGCGAGGGCAATTCTGGCCGACAGGGAGTGTCGAATGCGGCTGGCGAGGTGCGACGAGGCGAGGAGGGCCCACGGCCTCGAGCCTGTGATGGCGCGCAGCAGGTACCTCAGCGCGTCCCTACGCCCCTGCGCCTGCACGGTACCCAACCCCGCGGACAGTCACGACGAGCTCCGGACGCTCGGGATCTCGTTCGATCTTCGAACGCAGACGCTGCACGTGAACATTCACGAGCCTCGTGTCGGCGGCGTGACGGTATCCCCACACCTGTTCGAGAAGTTCCTCGCGAGAAAAAACCTTCCAGGGCGCGCGCGCCAGCGTCACCAGCAGATCGAATTCGAGGGGCGTCAGGGCGATCACGCGGCCCTCACGCTTGACGATGTGTCCGGCCACGTCGATGGACAGGTCCTGCAAGCTGAGGCCCTCTTCCACCTGGGCGTCCTCGCGTCCGCGCAGGCGAGCACGCACGCGGGCCACCAGCTCCTTCGGTTTAAAGGGCTTGGGCACGTAGTCGTCCGCCCCGGCTTCGAGCCCCGTCACCACATCAGAGGTGTCAGAACGAGCGGTCAACATAACGATCGGGGCATCCGACACGCGTCGAATCGCGCGGCACACGTCGAAACCGTCCATGCCGGGAAGCATCACATCGAGAAGAACCAGGTCTGGGTGATGCTCCTGGAATTGAGCCAACGCCTGGGATCCGTCGGCACAAAAGACGACGTCGAAGCCCTCGTTCTGGAGGACAATCCCGATCATCTCGGCCAGGGCGACGTCGTCGTCGACGACGAGGATGCGCGAACTCATGTCACGATAGTGTCACGAAATCGTCACAAACGCAGAAGACTCGCGCATCAACGGCCCAATTTCTCAACCGGACAAGGTTTCACGCAACGGCGCTGTGTGGCAGGATTGATGACAGACCAGCACCATCAACATGGAGGCACGAATGAGCACCCCGTGGACCGCTCCCGACTCGTCGACCCCGTACCAGTCTTCCCCGACCCCTTCAGGTGCGGGCGACCAAGGCTATGGCGCTCAGCCCTCCTACGGTGCGCAGCAGGGTTACGGCGCCCAGCCTGGCTACGGCGCTCAGTCGGGTTACGGCGCCCAGCCCGGATACGGCGCTCAGTCGGGATACGGCGCACAGCAAGGCTACGCGCAGCAAGGCTACGCGCAGCCCGGATACGACGCCCAGCAGGGTTACGGCGCGCAGCAAGGTTACGCGCAGCCCGGCTACGGTGCTCAGCCAGGATACGGAGGCCAACAGAGTTACGCGTCGTCGCAGCCCGGTGCTTCCGGCTACAGCGTCAACGCCAACCAGTGGGGCTGGGAGGCCAAGCCCGGCATCATCCCCCTGCGTCCGCTCACCATCGGTGACCTGATGAGCGGCTCCTTCGCAGCAATCCGCCAGAACCCGAAGATCCTTTTCGGCTTCACCCTGGCGGTCATGGCGGTCATTTCTCTCCTCACCATGGTGACGTCGTTCCTCCCGACCTCCCTCGGGTCTATCACCGGATCGAGCGATCCCCAGGGTTCCCTCACGGGTACGGAGGACTTGGCCATCATGCTGCTCGGTAGCCTCGCGTCGCAGGGTGTGCAGACGCTGGCGACACTCGCGGGCACCACCATCATCATGGGCATGCTGGCAACCACGGTCTCGCAGATGATGATCGGCAACAAGGTGACGCTCTCGCAGGCCTGGACCATGACCCAGCCGCGCCTGGGTGCTCTCATCGGCACGTTCCTCCTCACCGGCATTGCGACGTCGATCCCGCTGATCATCTACGCCGTGCTCATGTTCGTCCTGTTCTTTGCTTTCATCGGGTCCGACTCGGTCAGCTGGCTTGTTCTGATCGGAATCCTTCTCCTCATTCCGACCTTGGTTGCCACGTACTTCGTGACCATTAAGCTTGCCTTCGGCTCCGTCATCACGGTGCTCGAGGAGATCGGACCGATCGCGGCCATGAAGCGTTCGTGGACCCTGAGCAACGGCTACTTCTGGCCGACGCTCGGGCGGTTCATGCTCATCTCCGTGGTCGCCGGCTTTATCGGTGGTTTCATCGGTGGTTTCGTCGGCGGTTTCGCGGGCGTGGCGATGTTTGCAGCGGCCGATAGCGAGACCGGTTCGACAATTGTCTTGGCTGTGACGGCAGGTCTGACCACGCTCGTGAGCGGCCTCGTCACGCCGCTGACGGCCACCTACGAGACGCTCATGTACGCGGACCTGCGCATCCGTAAGGAGAACTTCGCAGCGGTCCTCATCCAGGCGAGCACCCAGCCTCAGTGAGCCCCATGCTCGGATGCGAGATTCCGCTGACGCCCGATCAGGGCGAGGCTCGAGACTGGCTCCTGGAGGAGCTTTCGAAGGGTGTCTACGGTGAGATTTCGGGCCCTATCGTCAGCTTCGTCTCGGACCTGATCGATGGTTTTTTCCATCTCTTGTCGTGGAGGGGCGAGGGCACCCCACCGATCTCGTTGATCCTCACGATCCTCGCGATCATCGCGATTGCCGCCCTGATCGTTGTGCTCATCCTCCATCCGATTCGACTGGCTAAGCGCCGGTCCGGATCCGTTTTCGAGGAGGAGACCAGCACTCCGCAGGTTCGGGCCTCGTTCGACGAGGCCGTGGCCTCCCAGGATTGGAACCTCGCGTACGTGTGGGCCTACCGTCTCATGGTCCTAGGCCTCGACGACCACGACGTCGTCTCCTCGACTCCGGGCTTGACCGCCCGCGAGGCTGCCGACGCCGCGACCCGTGTCGCCCCCGGACTTGCCCCGCAGCTGTCCACCTACGCCGAGACTTTCGACAAGGTGCGCTACGGTCACTCCACGATCACTCGCGAGGAGGTGGATGCGCTGCGTTCCTTCACGCCGGTCCTCCTCGATGTCTGTAGCCACGCGAAGGACCTGTCATGAAGTCCCGGCAGGTTTCCATCGTCACCCCGACGGCCCGTGAACGTTTTTCGACGGCACGACCGATGCTGCTCCTCATCGCCATCACAGTGATTGCTCTGATGGGCTCTGTGGTCCTCAGCCAGATGGGATACAACAACGAGCCCGTCGGTATTCGCAACAGGCACGGCAACGGTGCCCGGGCGCTCGCCCAAGTTCTTGGCAACCACGGAGTGTCCGTACGCGAGGTCAACGCCGATCAAGCCGCCACTGTGGACGATGACACGACTCTCGTCGTCATCTTTCCCTCGCGCATGCGCGACTCTGTCGCCAAGGCAATAGAAACTCGCGCGAACGTCGTCTACGTCGGGCTCGAAGAACAATACGATTCGTCCTCCCCCTATCTGGGTGGACTGCGCGCGCAACGCGACTGGGAGAGCCCGCGTGTCGTCACAGCCGGGTGCCAATCCGAGATCGCAACTCGTGCGGCCTCACTGACATCTTCTGCCTACACGATCACGGGCAGTGCTCACGGCTGGGAGCTGTGCTTCTCAACGACGAGAGACGCCTACGGGTACGCAGAAAAGATCGAGGATGGCCGTTTCCGTGCGATCATCCCCGATTCCCTTCGCCTGCGTAACCGCGCGATCACCGACGAAGGAAACGCCGCCCTCGCCATCAACGCGATCGGGCGCACCCCGAAGGTCGCATGGTATTCGCCAACGGAAAAAGATACCCTCGGCCGCGATCAAGACCTCGGCACCGAGGCTCCTTTCCTCGCGCCCGCGTTCCTCCTGACCATCGGCGCGTGCCTCATCGCTGCCGTTGCTCGAGGCAGGCGCCTCGGCCCCCTGACACCGGAGAATCTACCGATCGAGGTTCCCGCCTCTGAAACCATCATCGGCAAAGCCCGCCTGATGCGCTCTCAGCGTGCCTACGAGCACGCCGCCACGGCGCTGCGCAGCGCGAGCGCGTCACGTATCGCGACCGCGGTTGGCGTCGCCCACACGGCTGACCGTGAGACTCTCACCCACGCGATTGAGCAACGAGGCCTGCTCACGTCACGCTCGACCACTCTCTTGTGGGGGCCTCCCCCCACCTCCGAGAAAGAACTCGTCCGCCTCGCCCATGACCTCGACGCTCTCGAAAAGGAGATTCGCCAATGACTAGCCCGATTCCCGGCCCCTCGTCCGACGGCGTGCCCCAGCCCGGGCCCGCCCCCACGGGAGCGCCCCAGCCGGTTCCGGCGCCCACGGCGGCTCCGGGCGGTTACGCACCGCAGGGAGAGGCACCCACACAGGGCGCTCCGGCCTCGTACGTGCCGACCGCGCCCACGGCCCAGGCAGCTGCGCCTCAGGAAGGTGCACCCCAGGGGGCGCCGCAGCAGGCCCCCTCATACTCGGCCCCGACGGGCGAAGGCTGGTCCGGTCGTTCGCTGAGCGAGAGTGAACGACGCACGCAGGAGTCTCTCCTCACCCTCAAGTCGGAAATTGGCAAAGCCGTCGTCGGCCAGGACGGCGCTATCACCGGCCTGATCGTCGCCCTCGTCGCCGGCGGTCACGCGCTGCTGGAAGGCGTCCCCGGCGTCGCCAAGACGCTGCTCGTGCGCACGCTGGCCCGCGCCCTCGACGTCGACATGGCGCGCATCCAGTTCACGCCCGACCTCATGCCCGCGGACATCACGGGCTCCATGGTGTGGGACGCGGGTCAGTCCAAGTTCGTGTTCCGCGAGGGCCCGGTGTTCACGAACCTGCTGCTCGCCGACGAAATCAACCGCACTCCCCCCAAGACTCAGTCCGCGCTGCTGGAGTCCATGGAGGAACACACCGTCTCGATCGACGGTGAGACGCGCATCCTGCCGGATCCCTTCATGGTGATTGCCACCCAGAACCCGGTCGAATACGAGGGCACCTACCCGCTGCCCGAGGCCCAGCTGGACCGTTTCCTCCTCAAGCTCGAGCTGCCCCTGCCCTCGCGTGAGGCCGAGATCGATATCATCGCCCGCCACCAGGCTGGCTTTAACCCGATGTCCCTGGCCGAGGCCGGCATCCAGCCCGTAGCGGGTGCCGCCGACATCCAGGCCGCTCACGAGGCTGCATCCCGCATTGAGGTCGCCCCCGCCGTCATGGCCTACCTCGTGGACCTGTGCCGAGCGACGCGCACCTCCGCCGCCGTGCGCATGGGCGTATCCCCGCGTGGTGCGACTGCTCTGCTGCGTACCTCGCGCGTGTGGGCGTTCCTCCAGGGACGCGGCTTCGTCACCCCTGACGACGTCAAGACGATGGCCCCCGTCACCCTCGCACACCGACTCGGGCTGCGCGCCGAGGCCAACCTCGAGGGCGTCAGCGCTACCGACGTCATCACGGGTGTCCTCGCGGCCACTCCCGTCCCCCGCTGAGGCTGCCCGTGGCGATCTCAGCGCGCAGCGCGCTCCTCGTCCTGGTGGGCCTGATTCCGCTCGCCTTCGCCCCGTCTCGCGGATTCGCGTGGATGTGGTGTGGCATCGTCGTGCTCGTGTGTCTGCTCGATGCTCTCGCGGCGCCCTCACCGCGCACCCTGCGCATGAGCCGCGAGGTAACGGGCTCGATTCGTGCTGATCAGACAACCGAGGCCTCGCTGCGGCTGACGAATACGACGAGGCGCCAGATGGTCCTGGACGTGCGCGACGCATGGCCTCCCTCGCTGCGCCAGTCGCCGCCGCGCCAGCGTGTGCGCCTGCACCCGAAATCCGCTGAGAAAATCACGACACTTCTGTCCCCCACCAGGCGAGGAACCCGCCACGCTGACGTCGTGACGATCCGGTCCTGGGGTCCCCTGCACCTGGGGGCCCGCCAGGTGTCCATCGCTGCGCCCCTGAGCCTGTCTGTGCTCCCCGAGTTCAAGGCGCGAGTGCTCCTGCCCTCGCGCCTGGCTCGCTTGCACGAGCTCGAGGGCACCACGCCGACGACGCTGCGCGGCGCCGGTACCGAGTTCGACTCGCTGCGCGCCTACGTTGTGGGTGATGACCCCCGCGATATCGACTGGCGCGCCTCCGCCCGCTCAACCGAGCTGATGGTGCGTCAGTGGCGCCCCGAACGCGACCGTCACGTTGTGATCGTCGTGGACTGCGGTCGCGCGTCCTCCGCACTTCTCGGAGCGCCCGAGCACGAGGAGGTCGACTCCATTGCGCTGGGGCGCGCGCCGCGCTTGGATTCCTCGATCGAGACCGCCCTGCTTCTGGCGGCGCTGGCTGACCGCGCGGGCGACAAGGTCCACCTGGTAGCCGTCGATTCGCGCGTGCGTGCCCGCGTCTCCGGCGTGCGCGGCGCCAAGATTATCGAGACACTCGCGCAGACCTTCATGGACTTGAACCCGCGCCTGGACGTCACCGACTGGTCGCGGGCAGCGGACGCGGTCGAGCAGACCGTGCGTCACTCGGCATTCGTCGTCATCGCCACCAAGATTCCGCCCGCCGGACTGGAAACAGAGTTCACCGACGCACTGGCGAGACTCAGCAAACGCCACACGGTCCTCGTGGCCTCGGCAACTGACCCCGACGAGATCCGCGCCCGCAACGGACGCGAGGATGCCGAGTCCGTGTTCCTCGCAGCTTCGGCCTCGCTCGCGGAACGTTCCGACGCAGCTGGGGCAGCCGACGTGCGCCTCGCCGGCGCCCTGACCCTGCAGGCATCGGCTGGGCTGCTCCCCGCGCGTACGGCCGACCGCTACATCGAGTTGAAGAAGAGCGGACGTCTGTAACCGCAGGTAGCGACGCTCAGCCCGATACCGGCTGGTAGTAACCTGCGTCGATGCCGACGTCGGCATTCTGGCCCGCGAGGTGCGCCCTGCGGCCAAGGATCAACGTGTACGCCCATACAGCGGCCGTCATAAGGGCTCCCAGCGTGATCTTAACGGCGTCAGGCAGGTCGGAAGGAGTCACGAAGCCTTCGAGGACACCGGATCCCGCGAGGAGAAGCGCGCAGCCGACAGCCACCGTCATGGCGCTACGCGCGGCCACGCCCACCGCCTGGAAGCGCGTCGCTGGACCGGGAACGAGGAGCGACCAAAATACGCGCAGGCCCGCTGCGACCGAGATGAAGACGGCGGTCAGTTCGGGCAGCCCGTGCGGCAAAATGAAACGGAAAAAGTGCCAGGGGCCCGCGTACACATACACGATTGCGCCAGCCATCCCGACGCCCGTCGCGTTGCCCCACAGGATCCTGAGCGGGTACACACCGGTGATACCCGTGACGACTGCCTGGAGAGCGATCCACGCGTTGTTCGCCCACACGGACAAGCCGAACTCCGCATTGGTGTCCTGGTGGTAGTACTCGACGAAGTCGCTGTGGGCATAGCGACGCAGCTGCTCCGGTGTCCCCAGCTGATTCATCGCCTCCGGTGTGGTGATCAGGTAGTGCGCCTCCAGCACGCCAATGGCGATGAAGACGAGCATGACACCGACCGTTACCCATCGGATCTGATAGAGGGCGTACGGGAGGGACACCTTGAAGAAGCGTGCGATCACAGTCCCGCTGACTCCTCCCGTTCCCGCCAGACGCCCGCGCGCCGCGGACAGGATACGCGAGAGCTCGGCGATGACGTCGGGATCAGGACTGGTCGTGCGGACGCGCGCCAGATCCGTTGCCGCAGAGCGGTAGAGGCGATCGAGCTCGTCGATCTCCTGCCCCGTCAGAGAGCGGGTACGCGTCAACTCCTCAAGACGTTTCCACTCCGTTTTTCCGCTCACCCGCAGCACATCGATGTCCATTGGACTAGCGTGTCATACATGAGCGCGCAACGCAGTCAATCACGCGTCATTCAAGACGACTACGTCCGGACGGGTGAAGCCGTCACCCTCGACATGACCCCAGCTTCGCCGCCCGTACGTTTCGCCGCCGCAATCATGGACGGCATCACGTACCTCGGGGCAGGACTTCTCATTCTTCTCTCTGCGGCACGTACGTGGTCAGGTGATTCTTACTCCCTCGTGCGCGTGTTCGTCGTTGGGCTGATCTCGTCGATCATGTTTTTCATTCCCTTTATTGTCGAGATTGCCACGGGTGGCCGTTCGCTCGGCAAGTGGGCCATGAACCTGCGGGTCGTGCGCGACGACGGCGGCGCGATTACCGCACGGCACAGCGCTGTGCGCGTGGGCGTCGGGATCTTGGAGAACTGGCTCATGTGGGGCGGGCTGGCGTTCTTCGTCGAGCTCTTCAACAAGAAGGGCAAGCGCCTGGGCGACCTGGCCGCGGGAACAATGGTCTGTTCTCAGGGGGACTCGGTGTTTTACCCACCCCTCGTGATGCCCCCGGGGCTTCAAGACTGGGCGCGCACAGCGACAATCCTGCCCCTCGACGACGCACTGGCTGCCGAGGCACGCGCTTTCCTGGGAACGAATCGCGGCATCGCACCGAAGCTGCGCGGAGAGGTCGCCTCATCCCTCGCTGATCGGCTCATCAAGCGCGTTCAGACGCCTCTGCCACCCGGATTACACCCGGAGATTGTGATTGCCGCGATTCTCGTGGCTCGCCGTGATCGCGAGTGGGAGCGTGAGCGTGAGCGCCGAGCGCGCGGCAAGGCACGCTTCCACGAAGCAACACAGGCGCGCTTCGGGCTGTAGCTGCTAGTCCTCGTCGCCCTTCTCAGAACCGTCCACCACCGTGAACTGCGCGCGTCTACGCGCGTATGGGCTCGACGGATCCAGGGGACTCGAGGTGTCGGGAGTTCCGACGGAGCGAGCGGGCCCGAAAGGTCCCGCCTGGGGTCGGCGCGCTGTGTGAGCGGGGGCGGGCTCGGCCTGCGCCTCCTGAGCGACACGACGCACGGCGTCGACGAGCGCGGCAAGGTCGTCACCGGACGGCGGGGCCGGCTCGAAATTCGTCGCCAGTCGAACGACCTGCCAACCCAACGGTGCAGTCAGATTCTGCGCGTGTTCCTCGCACAGATCATAAGAGTTGGGGTCGGCGACGGTCGCCAGGGGGCCGACAACGACCGTCGAATCACGGTAGTCGTAGGTCAAGGTGGCGACGGCGGCCGTCGAGCAGCCGGGCTTCGAGCAGTGGCGTTGGGCAATCACGTCCCTAAGAGTACGACACTCTGTGCGCGTATGGCCCACTCCAGCGCGCCATGCGCCTACCCTGAGGGGGTGTTTTCCACGCGCCGCCACATCTCGAGCCGCAACCGCCACGGTCGCGGCCCTCGTGGTCCCCTCTTTTTCCCGGGAACTCCGGCATGGCGGACGCGTCGCGAAGACTTCGATTCTATGGTGAGTGAGCTCGTCACCGAGCTTATTCGTCGCTGGCCTCAGGTCTCCACGATCGAGTTCGCGGTCGAAGATGTTCCGCCATCAGATCCCGCGCCATGGGAGTCACACAGCGTCGTTGTCGCGCGTATTTTCCCCGCTGATAGGCGCCGGGGTCTGCGGGATCGAATCGTGGTCTACCGCCTGCCGATCACGTTGCGATGCCCGCCCGAGGAGATTGCGATGATGACGCGCAGGGTGCTCGTGGAGAGGATCAGCCACATCCTGGCGCTCCCGCCGGACGAGATCGACGACGCGATGCGCTGAGGAGCGCCCTAGTTTATGGTGCGGATCGAACCGGTCACGGCGCTGATACCCTCGGTGCCGACGTTCCAGGTGGTGCTCATGCGTCCCACCGCCGTATCTGCGGAGATCACCAGGGCAGCCTGAATGGGGGTGTCCGCACTCATCTGGCTGGCTGAATCGGGGAGGCTCACCAAGGTCGGGACGCCGGGCGCGACGTAGATCGTGCGTCCTCCCACGCGCACGGCGACGGCGCCCGGGGTCGAGGCTGAGGTGCCGCTCGACTGCGCTTCCTGCGAGGCGCCGGACTGGGATGCACCCGATTGGGAGGTCACGGGCGAGGGCGAGGCCCAGATGTCGGGTGTTGCGCTCGGTCCGGGCTGGGCCGATTGAGGCGTTTCTTCCTGGCTTGCGGCCGCGGCGGCAGCATCTGCGGGCGCGTACAGCAGGAGGCTAGCAGACGTGGCGTTCACCCCGGAGTCGGTGGCGAGCGAGGTTGCTCGGATGGGGGTCGACGAGAGTACCGAGGAGGTCATCGCGCTCAGCTGGCTTGCTCCCGGGATCGTGGCTTCGGTGAAGGGCGTCGCGGGGCTCGCGTTGGACCGCATGATCCACGCGCTCGCACGCTGCACCCACGGAGCACCCAGGGTGATCGTCGTCGTCTGCGCCACGACCTCGTGATCGGAGGTGACGATCAGCGCGATCGGCGAGGAATCGCTCGATGCGCCGTCGAGGGGCATTTCCAGGGTGGTTCCCTCGGCGACGGTCGCCTGGCCGCCAGGCAGGGGATGCACGCCGGTGGAGTCAGCGACGGAGACACTCACGTGCGCCTCACCCGAGGGCGACACCAGGCGCAGAAGCGACGTGCCCTTGGGGTCAACACCAAGGATCGTCTGCGAGGTGGCGGGCACGACCGCGGAGGCGAGCGTGGCGCCCTGGGGAACCTCGCCGTTCATGAGAGAGGCCTGCACCCAGGCAGCGACCCCTCCCCCGTCTGCACGCACGTGTACGGCGAGGGAGTTTTCGTCGGGGAACCATCCCGCGAGAAGAACCGACACCGAGGAGGTAGCGGGGACAGTGACCTGGCGCGATGAGGCGTTCAGGGGGCCCGACGCCCCGTATCCGTCGATGCTCACGACCGAGGCCGTTGTGCCGGGGTTGGACAGGATGAGCACCATGTCCGCACCGGAAATCGTCGCTCCGGTGGCGATCCACTGGGAGGTACGCGGGGCCGCGCATCCAACGGCACTAAGACCAGCGAGTTCGCCTCCGCCCTGTCCGGCGAGGGTCAGCGCCGAGGGGATGGCTCCCCCGTTGCCCGTCACAGACGCGGGTGCGGGGCTCGTGGGGGCGGATGCGAGGGAGGACCAGGTGGTCCCTGCTGCAACGTTGGTCGTCTCGAAAGGATCGACAATGCCCGAGGGGCACGCGAGGCGCACCTGCGACGGGTGAGCGCTCTGCACTGTCCCCTCGACCCGGCTCGGCGATGCGCCGACCCACATGGATGCGCCAGCCATAACAGCCACGGCGATCCCCGCGCCCGCGAGCGTCGTCAGCGAACTAATGCGGGGCTTTGTCATCTCTTCCTCCACGCGGATAGGGCGCTGGCCATGGCGACGATCAGGCATGCGGCCGCAGCAATGCGCCACGGGACAACCCACCATGCGTTGTAGGTGACGGTCAGGTGCCCCGCGGTGGGCATATCAAACGCCTGCGACCATCCGTCGGCGGCTTCGACGGGGGTCAGCGCCACACCGTCGACCCACGCGCGCCATCCGGAGTCGGCGCGTTCAGCGAGGATGAGGGTGCCGGAAGCCTGCACATCCCCATCCACACGCAGCTGCGAGGACCCGACAGGGGTGGTGACGCCGCTGGCGGACTCAACGCGCACGCGTGCCGGTGTCAGTCCGTCGGGACGCAACCGCCAGACGGTACCGGAATTCGTATCGCCGACCTTCTCAAGCCCATCGGCTCGGTCGAGACCGGAGGTCAAAGCGACAGATCCGCTCGCACCGAGGGGCACGAGGATCGTGTCGATGTCGTGCGCGGCCAGAGTCTGAACGGTGGCGTCGTCGGGGTAGACGACCAGGGTGTAGGCGGCCTGGGCGAGCGAGGCGGTGGCCGGGTCACTCAGGGTGCCCGTTGCTGCACCGTTGCGCGCCTGCGCGAGAGTGAGAGCGTGAATGGCCGGGGTCGATGCCGTGAGCGACGGGCCGTTTCCACGCCACAGCATCGCGTTGACGGTGTCGGTGGTCGGGTCGCCGTCGAGGACGAGGATGCGTCCGGCGCGCGTAGAACGCTGTGCCTGGGATGCGACGGCGGAGACGATGGGCGACGACAGAGCGGACACCGTCTCGCGCTGGGACATCGTAAAGGTCGGGATCTCATCAGCCTTGGAGCGCCCCTCGACGGCGGACACGCTCACGGCGGATCCCGATCCGAGGAGGGCGATGGCGACGAGGGCCCCCGAAGCGCGCAACACGAACGGCCTGGACGCGTCCCATGCCGCACGCTGACTATCCGAGTCGGCAGGCAGCACGGACCTCGTGCGCGTCGACAGGATCACCAGCAAGCCAAAGGCGAGGGACAGCGCGGGCGATGCCCACGCGGAAGCCACCGACGCACCGGTCATGCCCACGCCAACGTGGGAGGCACCCCAGGCGAGTGCGGAGGCAATAAGAGCACAGCAGAAGGTGAGCATCGCGGCATGAGAACGCGAGCGAAGCAGGGCAACGACCGCCAGCAGCGCAGCGCCTCCACCGACGACGCACAGCGCGACTGCCTCGAGTGTGCTCGAGGGGGCAGCGGGCAGACCGATCAATGCCATCCACGAGGGGGCACGAGTGTAGGCATGGATGCCTCCGCTCGTAGAGGCGAGCGCGGGCCATGCGGCGGGGCGCACCAGGATAGAGACATAGGTGGGCAGGAGAAGCGTCAGCGCGGGCAGGGCCACGAGAAGGCTGCGCCGGGAGCGCCACGCGAGCGCGAGCACAGCGACGGGCAGCGTCCACGGTGCACAGCAGGACAGGATGACAAGCGCGAGGCCAGCGCATCCTGCGTTGATGCCACGAGGTGCCAGGGGCGCGGGCTCAACGCCGGAGGCACCCGCCACGAGCAGAGGCTGGGGTGCGCCGACGCAGAACGCAGCGACAACGGGCAACACGATGTGGGCGAGGGTCCCGGCGAGGACGCCGTGGGTTGCACTCAGCACCAGTGCGGGCGCGACAGCCCAGGCCAGCGAGGCAAGGAAACGCACGCGCAACGAGGCACTCAGGCTACGGCTCGGGATCCAGGCGACCAACGCGGCGAGCGGACTGGAGGCCACAAGCAGGAATGTCGCGAGCGCTCCGGGGCTGATTCCCAGCGGCGCGACGGGTGCACTCAGGAGTGCCAGCACTATCGTGAGGGGGTCCGCTCCGCCCGCATATCCGTCGCCACCAGGCACCCACGCGGACCACGCAGCGTTCCACAGCTCGGTCCAGGTCGCGGGCATGGACACCCACGCTCCACCGACGAGGCCAGCAGAGGTCCCCCACCACTGGGCGGCGGCAAGCAACGAGGTCACGAGAGCGAGGCCGAGGCAGGCGGATACGGAACGGACGCGGTATCGCCGCATCGAGGAGACGATGAGCGGATCAATGCGCTCCCCGTGCTCGTCTTCGTCGACACCGGCCGGTTCCTTGCGCAGCGAGGCGGGAGCCGTCTCGAGAGCGCGCAGGGCAGAGCGGGGAACAGTACGAGACTGGGCGGCGCGGGCACGACCGGCCAGGAGGCGCGGGGTCGCGCCGATGAGAGAGACGAGCGCTCCCATTTCAGGTAGTGCCAACGAGGCACGCCCCGTGAGAATCCGTCCCAGGGCACGCGCGGGGCTCCATACGAGGAGCCACAGGGCGAGGAAGGGAAGAAGGAAGGCAGGAACGGCCTTGCACCAGTTGTACATCTGGGCATAGCGGCGTTTACGGAACGATCCGTCGGTCGCGACGTCGCCGTCGGCGATGCCGTCCGAAACGTCACCCGTCGGCTCACTGTGCTCTGTGTCGTGGGTGGTGTCGAGGCCGGAGTAGAGGGATACGCGGGCGTGACGCACGCGGGCCTTGGGGGCGACGATCACGCGGTATCCGGCCAGGTGGAGCCTGCGCCCCAGGTCAAGTCCGTCGCCGAAGGGCCCGAGCGCGGTGTCAAATCCTCCGACGGTCTCGTAGGCCTCGGCGCTGATGAACAGGCCGGCGGTGCCGACGCCAAGAACGTCACTCGTACCGTCGTACTGTCCCTGATCAATGTCGTCGTCGCCGACGCGCTCAAGGCGACGGGCGCTCGCCGTTGCGAAGATTCCCAGTTCAAGGAGGCGAGAGCCGTCCCAGCTCATCTGTTTGACGCCGACGGCACCGACGGTCTTGCCGACGGTGGCGGCCTGGATCAGCTCGTCGAGGCACTCGGGTTCTGGGGCACTGTCCTCGTGAAGGATCCACCACCACTGTTCCGAGGTGAAAGCAGCTCCCTGGGCGCGTGCACGCTTGATGGCGTCGCCCAGGTTGCGGGCACGACCGACGCGCACGAGCTGCGCTCCCTCGGGAACTCGGTCGGCCGGGAAGGGGGTCACGTGACGCCCTGCGACGTCAATGATGGTCAACGAATGCGGGGCCACCGATTGATTCTCGATGGCCCGCACAACGGACTGAGTGAGCGGCGCGTCTCCCCTCGTGACGAGGATCGCACCGACGGAGCGCTGCGTCGGACTCAACCGGCCATACGGCGCAGGCGCCGCCTCTCGCGCTCGGACATGCCGCCCCAAATACCAAAGCGCTCGTCGTTAGCTAGCGCGTACTCGAGGCAATCCTCGCGCACCTGGCAGGCCTGACAAACAGCCTTCGCCTCGCGAGTGGAGCCACCCTTTTCAGGGAAGAACGCCTCCGGATCCGTCTGCGCACAGAGCGCGTGCTGCTGCCACGCAAGGGGGCCGTCAATGCGGGCGTACTGCGCCGCGTCGGCATCCTCGGACCACTCGAGGGGTCCGTCACCGAAGATGTTCCACATTGCGGGAGCTCCTTATAACGAATCAATCACTACGAGAATTACACGCGTGTCATTGCAGGAAGTCAAGCCGTTTCGCGATAATGAGACCTTTTCCGTAGCACTTGACCCAACGGTAAAACAATGCCCTATTTCAAGGACTTCACAGTTACTAAGTATTTGGAATGTCTAGGACCTTCGATATACTTGAAACCATGAACAATAAGTCCTTAGAAACTATGAGCAGGCTCACCCACTGTATCACAGTGATTAACGAATGGTCAGGGCCAGCGCTGACCCAATACGGCCAGGAGCGCGTTGAACTGGGAGGACCCGTGGTCAGCCGGTGGCTAGCGAAGATCGCCAACTACCTGACAAACGAACTTGCGGCCGACCTATTCGGCACAGGCGAACCAACACCGACTCGCATCTACACGACTCTTCAGCCTTGGCAGGACACCCTCTGGCAGATCGCCGCGCGGGCGATGGGATGGGAAGTTCTCGATACACGACGCCCCCTGCCCGGGGACCTTTTCGTCACCAATATTCTCGGTTCCGAAGCATCCAACGCGCTGGACGCTGGCGCGCATGTTCTCGCCCAGCCCGCCCAGTACCTCTCCTTCGCGTGGGATGGTCCCTTGGAGGGCGCAATGGACGGCCTCGCGGAAATCGCCATGCAGCCGGACGCCCTCGTCGTTGACACTCCCCCGCTGCTCGGGGCGGCCCGGGACGAGGCCCTGGCCGGCTTGCGCGCGTCGGTACCGGTTCACGGTCGGCGCGTCGCGCTGCTGTGGGACGCACGAACAGGCGCGGGACAGGTGCTGGATCAGTGGATGCAGGGGCGCTCGGTCGTCATCATTGACCCGCAGGCCGTCTCGCCGGATAATCTCCCCCAGATTCTTGCCACGGAGGACGTGGACGGAGGCCTCGTGACCTATCAGAGGTAGAAGTCACCACACGCCCAGGACGCGCGCAGCTGCGAGCTTGAGGCCCTCCATGCGGTCGCGACGGATCTGATGCCAGCGCAGGGCGAAGCGCAACCTCGAGGCGATGCCCTGTCCCTCGAGCTCGCGCAGGATGGCGCGCAGCTGGCGCGCGCGGCGCTCGTCGAATACGCCGACGTTCTGAGCGGTGCGGGCAGTCAGAATGAACTGGTTGCGATAGAAACCGCTGCGTAGCTTGGCCATGCGGGCATCGCGCGCCCCGGAGCCGGAGTTCGCACCCTGCACGTTGCCGCCGTGCTGACGGTACTCCAGGGTGGGTTCCTCTCCGATCACCCAGGTCAGGCCGATTGAGCGAGCCAGCGCGTAGACATACCAGTCATGCACGCCGATCTCGCTGTAGTCAAGGCCCCTCAGCACGCGCACGAGGGCTTCATGCGCCTGCGGACTGAAGACGTAGGTGGATCCCGGCCCCGCAGCCTCGAAGAGGAAGTCCCAGGCCCGCTGTGGCTGCGACTTGCGGATCAGGCGTCGCTCCCCCACTTCCCCGCCGGGCAGCGACTGGAAGGACGTGACATTCGAGGAGACGACGTCAGCCCCCGTCGCCTCCATGAGGGCCAGCTGAGAACTGAGTTTATCCTCGTGCCACACGTCATCCTGGTCGGTGAATGCGACGTAGGAGCCGTCGGGGACGTGCGTCATGAAAAGGTGGAGGAAGTTGCCCGTCACGCCGGGCGTACCGTCGCGCTGGGGCAGAACCGTGATCCGAGGGTCGGCAGCGGCACGCGCCTCCACGTGCTCGCGTGTTCCGTCACTCGACCCGTCATCGGACACGACGAGACGGACGTCCACGCCCACCTGGGCGAGCACGGAGTCCACCTGTTCGTCGAGCCACGCCCCGCCCTCGGCCATCCCGTTGTAGGTGGCCATGAGGACGGTGACGCGGGGACGAGGCATCGCCTCGTCTCGGGTCACGTTGCCCAAGGACTCAGTGTCCTTCGGCGGCGTACTTCGCCTCGACGGCTTCCTTGAGGGGAGCCCACCACGCCTCGTTCTCGGTGTACCAGGCGATCGTGTCGGCCAGGCCGTCGCGGAAGTTCGTGAACTGGGGTTCCCAGCCGAGCTCGTTGACGAGCTTGGAGTTGTCGATCGCGTAGCGCAGGTCGTGGCCCGGGCGGTCGTTCACGTGATCGAAATCGTCGGGGGCGTAGCCCATGAGCTCGTTGAGGATGGCGACGACGTCGCGGTTGTTCGTCTCACCGTCTGCGCCGATCAGGTAGGTCTCGCCGATGCGGCCCTTCATGAGGATGTCCCACACGGCAGTATTGTGGTCGCGCACATGGATCCAGTCGCGCACGTTCAGGCCGTCGCCGTACAGGCGGGGGCGCACGCCACGCAGGCGGTTCGTGATCATGCGGGGAATGAACTTCTCGATGTGCTGGTACGGGCCGTAGTTGTTCGAGCAGTTCGAGATCGTCGCCTCGACGCCGAAAGAACGCACCCACGCGCGGACCAGCAGGTCCGAGCCAGCCTTGGACGAGGAGTAGGGCGAGGAGGGGTTGTAGGGCGTGGTGGGCGTGAACTTCGCGGGATCGTCCAGCTCGAGGTCACCGTAGACCTCGTCCGTGGAGATGTGGTGGAAGCGGACCTTGTGGCGGCGCACGGCCTCCAGCAGGGTGAAAGTGCCCACCAGGTTGGTCTGGATGAAGGGCGAGGGGTCCAGGAGGGAGTTGTCGTTATGCGACTCCGCGGCGAAGTGCACGACTGCATCGGCACCAGCCACAACGCCGTCGACGAGGTCGGCGTCCGCAATGTCGCCCTCGACGACGGTCAGGCGAGCGGCAAGCTCGGCGGGCACGTCGGTCAGGGACGCACGGTTGCCGGCATAGGTGAACTTGTCCAGGACGACGACGTCGACGTCCGGGTGGTCCTCCAGCAGCGTGTGAACGAAATTCGCTCCGATGAATCCGGCACCGCCGGTCACAACGATCTTCATGAGGTCTTCTCCTTTGCGCGCCCATAGGCGTCCGGGGGTGTAACTCACCCGATTCCTGCCCCTATTATGCCGTAGTTCTCACGCATTCCCCGCCACTGACCTCCACTTCCCCGTCGGATACGTCACTATTCGCCACGCTGGAGGTCCCGTGAGGGGCCGCAGCGCGCTGATAGATTGGACGTATCCCCCAACAGAAACGGACTTCTCGTGACTCGTCTCGTCCCCTCGCTCGCACTGCTCGCCCTGTGCGCCCTAGCCACGGCCTCGTGCTCCCCACTCGAGGACACCCAGAGCGCTCAGTCGACGCCCGCGGCCTCCGTTTCCCCGGGGGACCCCGGCCAGCCATCCAATTCGGCGATGCCGACCCTGCACGCCGCCTCCCCCGGCTGCGCGGCGATGGATGAGATCTTCTCCGAGGCTCTCAACGGTTCCGAG
This sequence comes from Actinomyces sp. ICM39, assembly GCF_000282935.1. Taxonomy (NCBI): domain Bacteria; kingdom Bacillati; phylum Actinomycetota; class Actinomycetes; order Actinomycetales; family Actinomycetaceae; genus Actinomyces; species Actinomyces sp. ICM39. The sequence goes on along the minus strand of NZ_ALCB01000143.1, from coordinate 24,893 downwards.
ACCGGCCAGGCCTACAGGTCCCTGGCGGCCAAGCGCTCGGGGGAAACGAACGCGGAGGAGCGTCACCGCGCGTGGGAGGCATTCGCGGCCGCCTTCAAGAACGACTACTCCGACCGCCTCACCCAGGCGGCCACGGATGAGACCTCCAAGCAGGCCCTCGCAGCCCTCGCGGTCTACGTCGAGCGCAACGCAGCCCTCGACTCCGGCGCGATCCCCGAGTTCGCCGATCAGCAGGGAGCCGAGGAGGCACTCAAGCGCGGTGAAAAGCCCGAGGTGAACCCCGCCTACACCCAGGCCCTCGCCGAGGCCACGAGCGCCCACGCCACCCTGACGAGCTGCATGCCTCACTGGCCCGTCGTTTTCTAGCCGCTGGGCGGGCTCGCACCCGCCGGGCCGCGCCCGGACTCGTGTACATTAGACGTATCTATCCCGGACAGATTGGCTCATTTCATGGCACGTGCGCTCGTCGACCAGCTCGCCTCCGCGCGGGATCGTTTCGTCTCTACCGCAGCGCGGCCCCTGGCCTTCGTCTTCCTTGCCCTGGGCATCCTCGCCGTAGCCGTGGGCTGGATCTTCGCCTCTCCTCCGGGCGCTTCCCCCGATGATGACTACCACCTCGTCTCCACGTGGTGCCCGCGTCCCATCGAGTCCACGGGCTGCGGGACGACCACAATTGACGGCGACCTGTACGTCTTGGCCCCCGTGACCACCTCCCACGCGCAGTGCGAGGCCTTCAGCCCCGACAAATCGCACAAGTGCATCAGGAAATACTCGGACGACACGATGGCCCCGTCGTACCGATACAACGACGGCCAGTACCCCTACGGCTTCTACCAGTTCCACCACCTCTTCGCGGGCCACAGCGTGGAGCACTCCGTGTGGATCATGCGTTCGATCAACGTCGGCATCGCCATGGCGCTCATCGGAGCGGTCTGCGCGCTGTCAACCCGCGAGGTACGCCGCGCGACCGCGCTGGCCGCGCTCATCGCGTGGACACCGATGGGCCTGTACTTCATCGCCTCCAACAACCCCTCGTCCTGGGCGATTACGGGTGTGTTCACCTACGGCGCGGCTCTCTACGGCGCACTGAACGCGCAGGGCTGGCGTCGCTGGACGCTCCTGGGCGTGGCGACCCTTGCCTCCCTCCTGTGCTACGGCTCGCGTGGCGATGCGGCCTTCTACGTCTTCGTAGCATCGCTCGGCATTCTCATCCTGGCAGCCCACCGCCGTCACCTGCCAGAGATCGCTATCGCGGCGGTCCTGAGCGCCATCGGCATCTGGTGCATGCTCGGATCCGGCCAGTCCGGCCAGATCGCACGCTCCGAGGCCTCGGTGACCCTGAGTGATCGCATCGAGGTCGCGATCATGAACATCCGCTACCTGCCGGAGTACTTCGCGGGCTTCATCGGATTGAACTCCGGCCCCGGCTGGCGCGACACTCCCCTGCCCGGATACACGACAATCCTCGGCCTCCTCGTCCTAGGAGCGGTCCTCTTCTACGGCGCCCGTACCATGAGCCTGCGTAAGGCCCTGGCGGCCTTCATGGTGTTCGGGGCAATGGCCGGCATCCCGCTGCTGATCGCGACGCCGACCGCGTTCCCCAACCTCGGCGGCTACCACTCCCGCTACGCCTTGCCGCTGCTCGGCACGTGGCTGCTCATCTGGCTGTCCTGCGCGGTCAAGAAGTCCTCGATAACCCGAGGCCAGATCGTTATGTTCGTGTTCTTCCTGAGCGTCGTCGACGCCGTTGCGATGCACACGACGATCGCCCGCTACGTCCGAGGACTCCTCGAGATTCGCCACATCGGATGGATCGCACCGGGTAACCTGAATGGTGACATCCAGTGGTGGTGGGCCGACATGCCGCTCAGCCCGATGGCCCTGTGGGGCCTGGCCTCGCTGGGATATGCACTTGCCCTGGCGAGCGCCATCTACCTGCTGCGGAACCGCCAGGTGGAGGCGTCCGCCTCGACCGCTCCGACCGAAGAGGAAGAAACTGCATGAGCGCAACAGTCACCGTCGTCGTGCGCACGCGTAATCGCCCGGCGATGCTTACCCGTGCCCTCGCATCGATTGCTTCTCAGACCTTCGACGACTACGAGGTCGTCATCGTTAACGACGCCGGCGACGAGGCCGAGGTTCGTTCGATCGTCAAGAAGCAGAAGAGCGCCGTTCGTTCGAAGATCACGATCGTCACGAACGAGGTCTCGAAGGGCCGCGAGGCCGCACTCGAGTCGGGCCTGGCGGCATCGCACAACCGCTACTACGCGGTCCATGACGATGACGACTCGTGGCACCCGCACTTCCTGAAGAAGACGGTCGCCTACCTCGATGAGCATCCGAAGGCGGGCGGCGTCGCCACCCGCTGCGAGATCGTCCGCGAGCGCGTGCGCGCCGACGGCACCTGCATCGAGATCGAGCGCGAGGTCCTGTCGACGGATAACTACGGCTTGTCCCTCGTGGACATGATGGTGGAGAACTACACGCCGCCGATCTCGCAGCTGATCCGCCGCGAGGTTGCGGACCGCGTGGGCCACTGGGACGGTTCACTGCAGACGCAGGCGGACTGGGACTTCAACCTGCGCCTACTGGCGGACTCGCCGGTCGGTTTCATCGACGGAGAGCCTCTGGCCTACTGGCACCACCGTGACACGATGGATGCCTCGCTGGGTAATTCCGTCGTCACGGACGCGTACCTGCACAAGTGGGACAACCTGCATATCCGCGACCGCTACCTGCGCGCGATGCTGGCCACCGAGGATCCCTCGTCCCCACACCTGGGTCAGGCCCTGCTGTCGGCGGAGTACTACCGACGGATGCGCGAGGAACTCGCGCGCGTGGATGGGGGTTTCCATTCGTCGCTCAACCTCGTGCACGTCGACATGCTCAATACGATGACGGCCCTGCACCAGCAGGTGCATGAGTTGCGCGAGGAGGTGACGTCGCTGCGCGCGGAGCTCGCGGCAGGCTCGCAGATCAAGCGTTCGGTGAGGAGCGCGGCGTCGAAGTCGAAGCGTGCCGCCAAGAAGCTAATGGGTCGCGGCTAGACATCGGTGCGCGCGTTGTTGCGCATGAGGCCGGGCCGGTCGCGGGTGTTCCCGTGGCCGGCCCGGCCTCATTGACGCAATGCCCGTTAGGGCAGCGGGCGCACGACGTCTGGCGTCATGCGGTCCCATCCGTATCCGGCGGTGATGTGCTGCATGCGGGCGGGGCGCCCCATCCAGTCGGTGTGAACGATCATGTCGTCGCCCAGGTAGATGGCGACGTGCGTGACGGTGCCGCTCGTCGTGTAGAAGATGAGGTCACCGCGTTGACGCTGAGCGAGGGGCACGTGCTGGAAGCGCGGGTATGCGTAGAGCTCCTGCGACGTGCGGTAGGACGGCCACGCGTGCTTGATCACATCGATGGGCTGGGGATCCAGGCCCGCGGAGTAAAGGGATTGAAGGACCAGGCCCGAGCAGTCGAATCCCTGGTCGTAGGGGCCTGCCCCTCCCCACGTGTAGGAGGAGCCGGTCTGGTTCCACGCGTACCCGATCATGGCCTCGATGCGCTCGGAGCGGGTGGCCGTCAGGGGCAGGGGCGTGGCCTGGTACTGGTCGACGGTCCACGGGTAGCCGGTGTCCATGGCATCCCAGGTGGCCTTGTCGACGACGCCGGTGACGGGTAGGCCTGCACGCTGCTGGAAGTTTTTGACGGCGGCGACGAAGGGCGCGTCGACGGAGGCGAGTTTGTTTGCATGCCACAGGCCGAGGCGTACCTGGACGATACGCACCTTGGTGCCGTTCATACCCCAGGTGAGCGTGTTGGTCGCATCCCCGAGGCTCGTGATGTGGTCGGTGGGCTGCAGGTAGCCAGCCGGGGCCTCGTATCCGCGCCACGCGCCCGAGGCGTCGAATTCGTAGCGGCGGCCGTTCAGTTCCAGGGGCGCGGTGCGCATGGTGCCGGTGTCGGGGTCGAGGTAGTACCACTCTCCCCCGTCGCGCAGCCAGCCTCCCATCTGGGCGCCGTTGGACGCGAAGAAGTGCCAGCCGTCGGCCAGGCGTTCCCAGCCGGTGCGCATCGCGCCCGACGATCCCAGGTAATACCACGTACCGTCCACGGGCGTCAGGCCCGTGCGCATCACGCCGCTGTTCGGGTCGAGGTAATACCACTGGCCCCCGTCACGCAGCCAGCCTCCCATCTGGGCGCCGCTGGACGCGAAGTAATGCCACCCGTCGGCCAGAGCCACCCAGCCGGTACGCATCGCACCCGAGGAGTCCAGGTAGTACCATGTGCCGTCCACGCCGGTCATACCCGTACGCATGACGCCGCTGGCGGGATCCAGGTAGTACCAGGAGCCGCCTTCCCTCAGCCAGCCGCCAACGAGCGCTCCGGAGGGAGCCAGGAAGAACCAATCGGCACCGTCACGAAACCAGCCGGTGGCCATGTAGCCACTGTCGTAGAAGAAGTAGCGCGCACCCCCAATCCGCACCCACTCGGAAGCCGGGTACGATCCATCGACGCGCCGCCACCACCAGCCGACCGAGTCACGCATCCAGGTGCCCCGTCCGGTCTCGTCCTGCGCGCCCATCGTCGGGGGTTCGTCACTCTCCGACGAGGCCGGGGCCGCCCGGTCCTCGTCGCTCGCGCTGGGGGTGGCGGGCTCGAGCGCGTCCGTGGTCTCGGGGCTAGGCAAGGCCGACGGCGCGGCGGGAGAGCCGGACTGGGCCGCGGTGGAGCTCTCTGCTGCGGACTGCGGCGCGGCCTCGTCCCCGGCGTCGGCGCGGGCCTGCGCGGGCAGGGCGATGAGCGCGAGGGTTAAGACGGCGGTGAGGGCGCGAGCGATCGCGCGGCGGGCGAGTGTGGGCGTCGGTGCCATGACAGTGCCTTGTCGCTGGAGAACAGTTCTCCTATAAGTGTAGGGCACTCATCACACTGCGCGGGTGCCTTTGAGTCGTCAACTCGACAAAAAGCCGGGGCCCGGCGGCATCACACCGCTGGGCCCCGGCCTCGAACGTTGATGCGTCCGTCAGTCCTCGTTCTCGAGCGCGTCGGCCTGCTGGGCCTGCATGCGCGCGAGGTGCTCGTAGTCGGCGGCGCCGCGCCTGGGCACGTCGCGCATGGGGCGCGCGGGCGTCAGGTCCATGAACGACGCTCCCAGGTTCACCAGGCCGCCGGACTCCATGCCAGGGCCGGGCAGGACGTCGAAGCGGCGCGCCTTCTGCAGCGCGTCGATAACGCTGGTCATGTCCTGGTTCTGGATGGCCGCAGAAATCGTGTACGCGCCCGGGTTGAAGGTCAGACGCGGAATGTCGATGTCGAGGTGACCGGTGCCCGGCTCGATCGAGGTCGGGACGTAGCAGGCGTCCATACCGTGCAGGCCCCACACGAAGACGCCCTCGCGGGTGTCGATGGAGGCGCCGAAGACCGGGGACTCGATACGCTCGTTCGCGCGGTAGTGCAGGCGCAGGCGCACGGGATCACCCGGGTACACGAGCGACGTAGGCTCGCCGGAGGCGTTCAGCAGCTCGATGCGTTCGATCATGGCCTCGCCGCTGCCGAATCGCGTGCCTCCGCCCTCGACCTCGACGGCGTGGTGGGCGACGTCGGAGTAGGTGTCGATGACCTCGGCGGCAGCGCCCACGTCGACGAGCGTGCCGTGGTCCAGCCAGGCGGCCTGGTCGCAGAAGGTGCGCATCTGCTCGAGGCCGTGGGACACGACGACGACCGTGCGCCCCTGGTCCTTGAGCTGGGCGAACTTGTCCATGCACTTGTTCTGGAATTCCATGTCGCCCACGGCCAGGACCTCGTCGACGAGGAGGATATCCGGCTCAACGTGGATGGACACGGAGAAGCCCAGGCGCACGTACATGCCGGAGGAGTAGTTCTTCACGGGCTGGTCGATGAAGCGCTCGACGCCGGAGAAGTCGATGATCGCATCCAGCTTGGAGTCGATCTCCTTCTTGCTCATGCCCAGGATCGCGCCGTTGAGGTAGATGTTCTCGCGGCCCGACAGCTCGGGGTGGAAGCCGGAGCCGACCTCGAGCATGGCGGCCATGCGTCCCGTCGAGGAGATCGTTCCCCTGTCCGGAGTGAGGATCTTCGCGATGCACTTGAGCAGCGTCGACTTGCCCGAACCGTTGTGTCCGAGCAGGCCGAAGGTCTTGCCCTGCGGGATCTCGAAGGAGACGTCGTCGAGAGCCCAGAACTCCTCGAACTGTGCGCGCGAACGCTGCAGGAACGCGCCCTTGAGGGACTGGTTGCGGTTCTTGTAGATGCGGAAGCGCTTGGAGACGCCCTCCACCGAAATCGCGTTCGTCATCAGAGTTCCTCCACGATTCGTGCCGAGAAGCGGCGGAAGATCAGCGAGCCGAGGCCAAAGATGCCGAAGGCCCAGGCGGCGCAGCCGAGCCACACCTGCCAGGACGGCATCGCGAAGCCGTACAGCGTCGAGCGGTAGGCCTCAAGGAAGAGCTCGGCGGGGTTGAGGCGGAAGATCGTGACGATTGGAAGCGGCTCGCCGCCCCACGTCCAGCCCTTGGCTGCCAGGTCGGTCTGGACCTTGTTGAGCATCGACAGGGAGAAGACGACGCCGGAGGCGTACATCCAGATCTGGTTGAAGATCTGCCACAGGTGCGAGATGTCGCGGAAGTAGACCGAGGCAACCGACAGGATGAGGCCCATACCGATCACGAAGAGCATCGCGAGCAGCGTGATGACGATGACCGCGGGGATCATGAGCAGCACGCCGGGGCCACCCGCGATGCACATGATGAGGATGATGACGCCCAGCTCGAAGGCAAAGTCGTAGGCCAGGGCCAGCACCGAGGAGTAGATGAGGACCTGACGCGGGAAGTAGACCTTGGTGAGCAGGCCGGAATTACCCACGAGGGAATCCATGCCGCGCTGGATACCGCTCGACATGAAGTTCCAGGCGATGACGCCCACGCCGATCCACAGCGCGAAGGAGGACAGTCCCGAGTTCACGCCCTTGTCGGCCTCGCCGCGGAAGACGACGCCGAAGATCAGCGCGTACACGGCGATCGTGGCGATCGGGTTGATGAAGGACCACAGGCGGCCGAGCGCGGTGCCCTTGAACTCCGAGGAGATCGAGCGCTGCGCCATGCGCACCGTCAGGTCAATGACCCGTTTCGTCTCAGACACGGCTACTCCCATCGCTTCTGTCGTGGTCAGGAAATCTATTCTACTTGGCGGCGGCCGGCGTGAGCGCGAGGTAGCGCTGCGTGAACTCTACGATCACGACGCTGGGCTTATAGGCCTCGATGAGGGCGGCGACGTCCGTCGGCTGCTCAGAGTCGAGACCATGGCCGACCTGGATCGTGTACTCGAAGGTCGCGGCCACGTCGGGTCCCAGGTTGTTGCCCTGGGAGTCACGCACGATGAGCGCGGTGCCGCGTCCGTTCGGGTTATAGGTGAGCGCCGGCTTGTTCTGGAAGTCGACGGGGCTGGCCAGGGACACCTCGGGGGCACCTGTGACCTCGGCCAGGCGCGCGGCGGTGTCGGCCAGATCGTCGCGGGTCTCCAGCTGCAGGAGGTGGACGTTGCCCGGGTCCTGCTCGTAGGTGGGAATCGCCCACGGACCAGTCTGGGCGGGGGCTCCCAGGGCCTCGTACTCGTTGGGGGCGTCCACGCCGGTTGTGCCCGAGGGCGTCAGGGAGGGCAGCCCCTCAAGCTGCGGGTTGACCGCGGCCAGGCAGGACAGCGTCTGGTTCCACGCGACGTGCGCGGCGTAGGGCGACCAGTGGGGGTTGACCGTCGAGTACAGCGGGGCCTCGCTCCCCTCGCGGGCCTCGCGCAGACTCTCGCGCACATCCACCCACGCGTGGGTGGGCAGCGCCGAGCGCATGAGATCCAGGGAGGTCGTGCCCATCAGCGGGTCGGCCCACTGGGGCAGCTTGTCGGAGTAGACATCCCAGGTAGCCGGGGCGGGCACAAACAGCGCGGTCGCGCCCTGTTCGCTCGCGGCGGTCTCGATGCCGCTCATGTAGCGGTCCCACGCGCTCACCTGCTCGGAGGTGGGGCGCACGCGGCCCAGTGCCTGGGAGAAGTTCGCGTTGAAGACGTCAGAGAGGAACAGGTAGCCGTCGCGGCCCTCAACGTAGGTGGTCACGCCGGTCATGGACTGCTCGAACGAGGCCTGGGCGGCGTCCGTGGGCAGGTAGCCCGCGGTGCCGGCCACGCCGGGCGTCCACGGACCCACGTCGGCGCGCGGGGTGGGGGCGCAGACCTCGGGCAGGGATTGGGGCGTGGTGCGCGCGAAGGACGAGGCCTGGGCAGCGGGTGCCGGAGCTGGCTGAGGAGCGGGGTGGGTGGCCTTGTACCACGTGCCCACGCCGGTGGCCGCGCACGCGCCCGCAAGGAGAATGGCAAGAGGCACGTAGTGGAGGCGATGCTTCCACGAGCCCGCGGGCACGCCCTCGTCGAAGGAGACGTCGCGCAGACCGGACTCGGATTCCTTGAACTGGCCGGCGGCCTTCTTCTCGCTCACTTGCTCTCCCCCTCGGTGCGCGCGGAGGCCTCTTCGGCCTCCATGACCGTCGCGATCCTGGTCGAGGACAGGGCCGGCGTGACAATGCGGCGAGCCACGGCCTCGTACGTGGGACGGAAGTGCTCGATGAGCTTGTCCATCCAGCGCGGCAGGTAGTTCTTCTGGCTCATCGCGGGCTTCTCAATGAGGTGCCACGACAGGTAGGCCAGGATGTGCACGGTCACGACGACCGTCAGGTGGTAGGCGATCCAGCCGCGATCCTGCAGGTGGAAGTAGGCGGCGAACGCCATGATCGGCCACGCGTAGATGTAGATGCCGTAGGACAGGTCGCCGTGCTTCTCCCAGTTCTGCAGGGGCAGGCGAATCGCCAGGTACATGAGGAAGTACAGGAAGCCATACTGGCCGACAATGTTCCAGCCGCCCGACGCGTAGGAGAGCACGCCGAAGATGAGGCCGCCCCACGCCAGGCGCGAGTCCATGGGAATCTTGTCGCCGTAGAGCGTGAACAGCATACCGAAAGCGAAGGGGCCCATGAACATCAGCATGTAGGGGTCGCGCAGCAGGTAGTTGACGTTGGCGACCTGGCCCGCGCCCATCCACTGCAGCGCATTGAGGGCGATCAGCACGAGGGCGAAAGCGCCGCCCACCTTGCGGTTCGCGAGCGCCCCGAACAGGCCCAGGATCGCCACCAGGATGTAGGCCTTGAACTCGTAGATGAGCGTCCAGGCCGAGCCGTTCCAGTCGCGCGCGCCGTGCAGGATGAAGTACGGCAGGTTCTCGCCCATGCCGGCGATGTTACGTTGGCCGAGGTTCAGCCACATGTTGTTCACGAAGTACGTGAGCGGCGACTCGGTGGCCGGGTGCAGGTAACCGGAAATGTTATGGAAGGTGTGCCAGTAGGCGATCGGCGCGAGGATGCCGACCGTGAAGAGCAGGGCCGCCCAGAAGGCGGGGAAAATACGCAGGACACGGCGCCACATGTAGCGCCAGATCGTCGCACGCCCCATGCGCGAGCGCGTGATGAGGAATCCCGAGAAAAAGAAGAATCCCGCGACGGCGACGCCACCGATGGACTGCTCCTTGGAGATCTGCACGCCCAGGTCCTCGCCGCCGTAGAAACCGGCAATCGGGCCAGCGTGCGAGAAGATGACCATGAAGGCCATCAGCCAGCGCAAAAACCCAATCGAGTTGGACCTGGAGTTGAATGCCTGCGCGACGGACTGGGGCGTGTGAGGGGCCGCAGCCCGGATCGTGGAGGCCAGGCTCATCGCTCACCCTTCATGGATCGGATCTTGTGGGCGACTCCGCGGGCCGCGCGGTACGCCGGCTTGAGCGCGTTCCCCAATCCGGGCGTGCGCACCATGATGTTGGTCTTGACGGCGCCCAGCAGGTTCGGAACCGTGCCCATGCGCGCCTTGAGGAAGGGCACCTGGTCGATCGCGAAGGCGGGCATCATCGAGGAGGTCGCCGCCAGCTTGTACTCGAGGTAGCCGTAGTACACGCCCGCCCACTTCGGGGTCATGACGGGACGCACGTAGTAGCCGCGCGACAGGACCGCGTAGGACAGGAGGCGTTCGATGACGTGTGCCAGGGAGCCATCCTTGTAGCCGCCTTCTTCCGGGAAGTCCTCGGGGACGAGGCCGGCGCCGGTCAGCAGGGACAGGGCCTCCGGGCGCGCGATGAACATGGAGCCGTAGGGGGCCAGCGGCTGGTGGTCATCGAAAGGCACGGTAATGCCGACCTTCTTGGCGAACTCGCGGGCGGGCTGGCGGTTCGCGAACCACGCGTGGCCCATCGTCGGGTAGCCCATGTGCGGCATGGGCGCGATCGCCATACCCAGGCCCGGATGGGCGGCAAACTCGGCGAGGATGCCGGCCACGTGATCGGAGGAGGCCAGCAGGTTGTCGTAGAGGTGCTCCTTGAAGAGCTGAGCGGCGTTGTAGTCGTCCTGGACGGACTTCTTGGAGTGGATCTTCACAACGATGTCGTACTCGCCGGAGGTGAGCACGTCGTTGCAATCCACCAGGAACGCGCCAATGTCGCGGCCGCGGTTGGAGGACACGACGCGCACGTCGGCGTCCACGCCTCGTTCCTGGGCGCGCGCCTCGATGAGGGCCTTGTTCTCCTCGTTCGAGGTCGTCGCCACCAGGTGGTAGCCGGCGGGCAGGACGCTCAGACGGTCGAGGATCTCGTCGGCCATGTCGGCGTAGAAGATGTGTGCGACCGCGAGGACCTTCAGGGAGGCGGCGGCGTCCAGGGTGGCCTGGTCGGCGCGCGGGGAGATGACGGTCGTCAGGCCCGCGTTGGTCACGAGGTCACGCGGACGCGAGGTGCGTGCGAGGTTCGTGAGGATCAGGTCGGTGTCGTAGCCGGCCTTTTCCGCCAGTTCCAGCATGTCCGCGCCAATGATCGCGTGGCGGTCCAGGTAGAGCGGGTCGTGGAAGAGGTTGCGGCGCTTAAGGATCGGGCAGCCGTCCGCGAGCAGCATCGAGGCGTTGTCGAAGACGGGGTTGCGCGAGGGGTAGTCCTCGCGCGGGTAGGCCACGACGTGCGTGTAGCCGAGGTTGCCGAAGTACTCCGTGAAGCGCGACTCGTGCCACTGGATCGAGTCGTTGTAGGAGCGGATCGGGGGCATCTCGTCCCAGTACTTGCGGAAGTCCGGGGAGCTGAGCAGCGGGTTGCGCACGGCGATCCAGTGGGACTGGATGTGGCGCGGCATGCGGGTGGCTGCCAGGAAGGGGTGGGGGCGCACCTCGTCGTGTTCGGTGATGCCCCAGAAGTCCACCGCTCCGGCGGCGTCAACGCGGTCGAAGAGGTTCTTCCACGGGTTGACGGGCGCGAAGAAGGTGTAGTTGAAGAGGATCAACTCGTCGATCTGGCCGAGGCGGTCCCAGCCGAAGCGGGCGATGCCGTCGCGGTAGCCGCCCACGTCGAAGCCGGTGTTTTCGCGCTCGAAGACCTCGGTGGCGCCCGTGAGGAGGCGCTCACGAGCGGTGTCGTCCAGGGCAGAGTTGGAGACGACGAGGATCTCGTCGAGGTACTCGCGCAGCGAGGTCAGGCACTCCACGATGTAGTCGTCGACGAGGCCCTGGGGATCAAAGAACAGGAAAATACCGGCGCGCTTCACGGCCTTACTCCCCCGTGCCGTCGACGGTGGCCAGGATCTGGCGGATCTTCGTGGCGTCGCCCCACACGCCGGGCGAATCGTAGGGACGATCCGGGAAAGCCCCGTACTCGAGGGTGATGTCCAGGTCGTTCTCGCGGATGTAGGCTTCGACGCGGTCGGCGAGGCTCATGGGTTCGCCGCTGCAGATGTTGATGATGCCGTTGACCTCGTCCTGGGAGACGGCGGCCGCGATCTGATAGGCCAGTCCCTGGATGGAGATGAAGTCGTAGAGGTTCTTGCCCGTGGTGAAGGGGAAGGTCTTCTTACCTTCCTGGGCGGCGGCCAGGAGCTTGGAGAAGATCGAGGAGCCGTGCGCGTCGTCGCCGACGATGTAGTAGCCGCGCAGCCACTGCATCGTCGCGCCGTGCTTGGCGGTCAGCAGCGACGTGATCTGTCGCAGCGCGTTCTTGGAGATGCCGTACAGCGAGGCGGGGTTGCACGGGGAGTTTTCGTCGATGGCGCCCTCCCAGTAGCCGACCTCGTGCATGGAACCCATGACGGCCAGGTGGGTGCAGCCGCCCTCGAGGAGGTTCTCGATGAAGCGGTAGTGCGCAGGCAGGTCCTCGATGTGGGCCGGCGAGTTGTGCACAAAGCCGTCGCGCCACGCGAGGTGCAGGACCACGTCCGGGCGTCCGAGCTGGTCGTAAATATCAGCGTCACCGCTGAAAATCTGGGTGTCGATGCGGCGCGCGCGCTCGTCGACACCGTCGAGGCGGAAGTCCACGACACTGACGTCGAGGCCGCGCTCCAGCAGGGCGTGAACAATGTGGCGGCCAATGTAGCCACCGGCTCCGGTAACGAGGACAGTCTTCACCATGTCAGCCAGTCTATCAAGGCGTAGGCGCTACGCAGCTCCGCCCCGCGTTGTGTGCCGTGACGCACCCACCGGCCCCGACCTTGTCCACGAGGCCGACTCCCCTATCATCGGGGACGCTGCGCGGTGCGGTGGCGCAGCGCGCGAGGCAGGGCGAGGAGCCCCTGAAAGACTCCGCGGGCGACCGGCCCCCGTCCGCCCGAGCGCACCGCCCGAGCAATTGAGCGGGTGATGGCGCGTGCAACGACGCCCCAGGGGGCGTGCTGGGCGGCGACGATGATGCGGTTGCGCGCGTTGACCCGCAGGAACATGGGCGAGGACGTGCCCGAGGAGGCAGCGTGCTCGTGGTCAACGACGGCGCCGGCGACGAAGCGCACCTCGTACCCGGCCTCGCGCAGCTTGTAGGACAGGTCGGTGTCCTCGTAGTACATGAACAGGTCGGTGCGTACTCCCCCGACGGCTCGCCACGCGTCGGCGTCGATCGCGCAGGCGCCGCCGCACAGGCCGAAGACCTCGGGCGCGGGCATCGGGGAGTCAGCGGGGTCCAGCCAGGAACGGTCATAGCCGTTGCCGGCGTGATCGACCTCGTTGCCGGTGGAGTTGATGAGTACCTGCCCGCCGCTATCTCCGTCGGCGACGCGCGTCCAGCGGCTGCCGTCGCGGGCGACGAGGAACTGCGTGTCGGAGGGGGTGGAGGGACGCCAGGTGCCGGTCAGGAGGATGAGCGCGGTCGTAGCACCCACGGCCTCGCTCAGGGGCGCCAGGAGCGCGTCGAGGAATCCGTCGCGCACGGTCGCGTCGTTGTTGAGCAGGACGACGGCATCCTCGCTCAGGCCGGCCGCTCCTGCCATGACACCGGCGCCGAAGCCGTCGTTCGTCCCGGCGTTGACGAGGGAGACGCGCGCGGGATCGGCAGCGCCGCGCAGCTCGTCAAGCCCCTCGCGCAGGACGATGAGCGAGTCGTCGTCGGATCCATTGTCGACAACGACGAGGTGGTCCCCCTCCCCCATCTGCGGGGCGATCGAGTGGGCGGCGCGCAGGGTCAGCGGCGCGTTCTTCCAGTTGACGAGGATGACCCTCGCGCTGCGCGCCCTCATTGGCCACCCGCCAGGGACGCGTAGATGGCTGCGTGGGCGGCGGCGGAGGCTTCCCACGTGTAGTCGCGGGCGCGCTCGATACCGGCGGCGGCGAGACGGTCGTGCTCGCTTCCGGCGGCAGTCTCGAGGGCCTCGGCGAGGGCCGAGGCGTCGGTGGCCGGCACGAGAAGGCCAGCATCGGTGCCCGTAATCTCCGCCATGCAGGTGTCCACGCTGGTCACGACGGGTGTTCCGTGCGCCATGGCCTCGAGGACGGGCAGCCCGAAGCCCTCCCAGATCGAGGGGAAGGTGAAGACGCGGGCGCCCGCGTACGCGCAGGCCAGGTCGGTGTCGTCCAGGCGTCCGAGGATGTGAACGCGCCCGGCGGGAAGCGGCGCGTCGGTGGGGTCGGTTCCCCATCCGGCGGGTCCCACGAGGACGAGGTCGAGGTCGGTCCCGCGCATCTGCTCGTAGGCCGCCAGCAGGGTGGGGAGGTTCTTGCGGGGCTCTCGGGTGCCCACCCACAGGATGTAGGGGCGGGACAGGCCGTGGCGCGCGCGAAACTCGTCGACCTGCACATCGGTGACGGGGGTGTGGCTCAGGCCGTGCGGGATGACGGTGATGCGCGAGGCGTCTAGGCCTGCCTCGATGCAGTCGTCGGCGGTGGCTTGCGAGGGCACGATGATCGCGTCGGCGCGCTTCCTCGTGATCTCGAGGGCGCGGTGGAAGTACGCGGATCCGTGGGCCGTGAAGTGGTCGGGGTCGCGCAGGAAGGCGACGTCGTGGACGGTGACGGCCAGGGGGCGCGAGGTCGGCGGAATCGCCCACGTGGTCGCGTGCACGACGTGCGCTCCCCCGCCCGATCCGACGCCGAGCATCCGATCCACGCTGGGGGTACCCAGCCGATCCCAGGCGGCGTACAGCGCGCGGCGCGGCAGCGCCGAGTTGAGCACGGGGATGGTCAGGCCCACCTCGTCAGGGGTGGGTTCGTCCTTTCTGCGGCGCGCGGCAATACCGATAGCGCGCACGTCCTGGTCTGCCAGGCGGGCTGCGACCTCGACGATGTACCGGCCGGACCCTCCGGGCACCGGCTGCCACATTTGCTCGACGACCATTCCAACGTTGACGCTCATGTGTCCAGGGTAGTTCACGGGCGCGCGGGGGCGGTAACAAAAGTATGAGCAGCCGCAAAATGGCATACGATAAGGGGAATAGTTGTTGCTCCCGACCCAATGGGGATGATCGTGGCCTACTCCGTTTCTCACTCGCATCCAATCCGCGTCCTGCTGGACGGCACCGCGATCCCCGCAGACCTGGGCGGCGTCGGCCGCTACGTGGATGACCTGGTGCCGGAGCTGGTCGAGCAGGGCGTGGACCTGACGATGGCTGTCCAGGAGCGCGACGCCGAGCACTTCGCGACACGCCTGCCCTCTGCGCGCATCATCCCGATTGCGCAGCGCTTCGAGTCCCGTCCCGCGCGCATGGCGTGGGAGCAGACGGGCCTGCCTAAGCTCATCCGCAAGGTACGCCCCGACGTCCTGCACTCCCCCCACTACACGTCCCCGCAGTTCCCGGGCGTTCCGGTCGTTATCACGCTGCACGACGCGACGTTCTTCTCGCACCCGCAGGCGCACTCGCGTCTCAAGCAGCGCTTCTTCACCGCGGCGATCCGCCGCGCGATCCGCCGGGCGGACGCCCTCGTGGTGCCCTCTCTGGCCACGCGCGACGAGACGATCAAATACGCGGGCGGGGACCCCTCGCAGTTCTACGTGGCCTACCACGGCGTGGATCGCTCAATCTTCCACCCGGTCTCCGACGCCGAGCGCGAACGCGTCAAGGCCTCCCTGGGCTTGGAGGGCCGCGACTACATCGGTTTCCTGGGCACGCTGGAGCCCCGTAAGAACGTGCCGAACCTGGTGCGCGGATGGGTGAAGGCTGTCTCGGACCGTCCGAATCCGCCGGCCCTCGTGCTGGCCGGTGGCAAGGGGTGGGACGAGGACATCGACCCGGCCCTGGCCTCGGTTCCCGAACACCTGACGGTCCTGCGCCCCGGCTACCTGCCCCTCGAGGATCTGCCCGGTTTCCTGTCGGGCTGCGTCATCCTGGCCTACCCCTCGATCGCGGAGGGCTTCGGCCTGCCGGTCCTGGAGGCAATGAGCTGCGGCGCAGCAACGCTGACGACCCGCCTGACCTCCCTGCCGGAGGTCGGCGGCGACGCCGTCGCCTACTGCGACATCGACCCGGACTCCATTGCCTCGGCCCTGACGGAGCTGCTGGACGACCCGGCTCGCCGCGAGGCGCTCGGGGCCGCCGCGATTCCGCGCGCCGACGAGTTCACGTGGGCCCGCGCCGCTTCCGTCCACATCGAGGCATTCCGCGCCGCTGCCCGTTCCTGAGTCGACCGCACCCGAAGGAGGCCGCCGCATGCCCACGTCAGCGTCGCAGCGCCGCACGTTTGTCGCCGCGCTCATCCTTGTCGCCGCGGCGATTGTGGCCTCGCTGGCGTGGGTCGTGGCATCCCCTGTCGGTTCTTCCCCGGACGAGGACTTCCACGTTGGCTCCATGTGGTGCCCTCCCCCGGTGGACGAGACCGGCTGCCAGATTTCCACCAAAGACGGCGAGAAGGCCGTCATGGTGCCACAGTCATTGGCCAAGGAATACGTCACCTGCTACGCCTTCGACCACAATAATTCCGCGCAGTGCGCCCTCAACGCCTCGGACGAGGAGCTGGCGCCGACACTGCGCTGGGACGACGGGAACTACCCGTGGGGCTACTACCAGTTCGCCCACCTCTTCGTTCAGCACTCGACGAGCCACGCGGTGCTGGCGCTGCGAACGGTGAACACGCTGCTGGCGATCGGTCTGATCGGCGCGATCATCGCCCTGGCTGATTCGGGTCTCAAGCGCGCGATCAGCGTCGCCGTGACGGTCGCGTGGCTGCCGATGGGCTTCTACTTCGTCGCCGGCATGAACCCGTCGTCGTGGGCGATGACGGGAACCTTTGTGTTCGCGGCCGGCCTGCTGGCGGCCACGCGCTCGGTGGGGGCGCACCGGGTGGGCCTGATCGCCTGCGCTGTGGCAGGCGCAGTCATGGCCTGCACGTCGCGCGGTGACAGCGCCTTCTTCCTCTTCGTCATCACGGTCGCCCTGGCCTTCGCGGTGCCGCTGAGTAAGCGCATCATTCCCGAGGCCGTGGTGGCCTGCGCGGCATCGGTCATCGGTGTGCGAGTGATGTCCTCGACGAACGTTTCAGCAAACCTGGCGACGGCGCAGGAGGGTGTCATGACCGCAGGTCGGCGAGAGATTCTCATGCAGAACCTGGATGCGCTGCCCAACTACCTGCGTGGCTTCGTCGGCCATTTGCTGGGGCCGGGGTGGAACGACGTGTCCTACCAGGGCACCGTGTCCTACGGCGCCTCCGTCGTGGTCGTCGCGGTCCTGTGCTGGTCGCTGCGCTCACTGTCCTGGCGCAAGGCCCTGTCGGCGATCACGGTGGCCGGCGCAATTACGGGTGTTCCCGTGGTGATTGGCCTGCGCGGACACTTCAACAACGTCCTCACCTACCAGCCGCGCTACATGCTGCCGCTCTTCGCGGTATTCCTCCTCATGCTTCTGGCTCCCTCCCCCGCCCGCGCGGACGAGGCGGGGTGGCGCGTGGGCAGCGAGGAATTCCGCCTCCCCACCAGCATCGTCGGGCGCGTAGGCACGGGCCTCGTGGCGGCGCTGTGGGCACTCACCAACGCCCGGGCGCTCTACCTCGTCATCGAGCGCTACGCGTTCGGGCGCACGGCTCACGCAATGCCCATCGACCTGTCGACGCGCAACCTGAGTGCCGGGAACGAGTGGTGGTGGCCAACGGCTCCGATCGGCCCAATGGCCGCATGGATCCTTGGTTCTGTCGCTGGCGCAATCGCGATTGGCCTAGCCGTTGTCCTATGGCAACGCTCCCCCGAAAAGGCGCCCGAGCCTCGTCGATAGACACTTCACACCCAAACCGTTCACAAATCAACTCAGTAGTGCTACGCTCGAACATGCAGCACTTAGGTGACCTCCGTGAACGAAAGGTGATCGCATGCCCACGACCAACGTCGGCACGCTCAGCGAGCCCCAATTCAACATCCTGAACGCACTGGCCACGGCCGGCTCTCCCCTCACGCAGCGGGCCCTGTCGGAGGCCACCGGCATGAGCCTGGGGCGCGTCAACACCGCCACCCGCGAGTGCGAGGCCGCCGGCTACATCGACGAGCGCGCGATCACCGACGCGGGCCGCGAGGCCCTCGAGCCCTACCGCGTCACGGGCGCCGTCATCATGGCCGCGGGCCTGTCCTCGCGCTTTGCTCCCATCAGCTACGAGCGCCCCAAGGGCACGCTCAAGGTGCGCGGAGAGATCCTCGTCGAGCGTCAGATCCGCCAGCTCCACGAAGCCGGCATCACCAACATCGCGCTGATCGTTGGTTACAAGAAGGAATACTTCTTCTACCTGGCCGACAAGTACGGCGTCGACATCATCGTCAACCGCGAGTACGCCACCCGCAACAACAACGGCTCCCTCTGGCTCGTCAAGGACCGCCTCGACAACACCTACGTGTGCTCTTCGGACGACTACTTCACAACCAACCCCTTCGAGCCCTACGTCTACAAGGCCTACTACTCGGCGAACTACGTCGAGGGCCCCACCGACGAGTGGTGCATCAAGACGGGTCCGGGCGACCGCATCACGGGCGCGACCGTTGGCGGCGCCGACGCGTGGGTCATGCTCGGCCACGTCTACTTCGACCGCGTCTTTTCCGCCAAGTTCCGCGAGATCCTCGAACAGGTCTATCACCTGCCCGAGACTGTCTCGAAGCTGTGGGAGTCCATCTACCTGGACCACATCAAGTCGTTCGACATGGTGATCCGCCGCTACCCGGACGGGGTCATTCACGAGTTCGATTCGGTCGACGAGCTGCGCAGCTTCGACCCCCTGTTCATGGAGAACGTGGATTCGGAGGTCTTCGACCACATTGTGGCCACCCTGGGCTGTCAGAAGTCGGACATCCGCGACTTCTACCCGCTCAAGCAGGGCATCACGAACCTGTCGTGCCACTTCACGGTGGGCGACGAGGAGTACGTGTATCGCCACCCGGGCATCGGCACGGAGAAGATCGTGGACCGCAGCGCGGAGTTCGCCGGCCTGCGCCTGGCCGCAGAGCTCGGCATCGACGACACCTTCCTCACGGGTGACCCCGCAGCGGGCTGGAAGATCTCGCGCTTCGTGCGCGACGTGCGCAACCTGGACGTCACCCGCCCCGAGGAGCTCAAGGCGGCCATGGAGATGGACCGCGCTCTGCACACCTCCGGTCGCGTGCTGGACCGCTCCTTCGACTTTGTCACCGAAGGCTTGCGCTACGAGGGCCTCCTCAAGGCCTTCGGCCCCATCGACGTGCCCGGATACTTTGAGCTGCGCGACAAGGTCCTGCGCCTGAAGGCCTTCGCTGACGCGGATGGCTTCGATAAAGTCCCCTCGCACAACGACTTCTTCCCGCCGAACTTCCTGGTGGATAAGGACGGAAAGATCAGCCTCATCGACTGGGAGTACGCAGGCATGTCGGACATGGCCGCCGACTTCGGCACGATGACCGTGTGCACGGCGGAGATGACCCGCGAGCGCGCGGCCGCCGCCCTGGAGTACTACCTGGGCCACGCCCCCTCCGAGCGCGAGGCGCGCCACTTCTTCGCCTACGAGGTGTTCGCCGGCTGGTGCTGGTACCTGTGGGCGCTGGTCAAGGAGGCCGAAGGCGACGACGTCGGCGAATGGCTCTACATCTACTACTCGCACGCGACACGCACGCTCGATTCCCTGCTCGCAGCCTACGAGGCCGCCTCGAGCACTCAGATCTCCACGGAAGGTGAACTGGCATGAAAACTCAGCACGGAGGCAAGCGCTACGGCTTCTTCTCGGGCGTCCTGTGGGGCCTCGACACGGTCGTGCTGGCGATTGCGCTGGCCATGATCCCATTTGCCGACTTCGGCCAGTCGGCGCTCGCCGGCGCGGTCCTGCACGACGTCGCGTGCGCCGTGATTCTGCTCGTGTACATGGCGGTTCGTGGTCGTCTGAAGGACACCTGGGCGGCGCTGCGCACGCGCCCGGGCAAGTCGGTGATTGCGGCGGCTCTGCTGGGCGGCCCGATCGGCATGAGCGGTTACCTGATCGCTATCGACAACATCGGCCCTGGCCTGACCGCGATCATCTCGACATTCTACCCGGCGCTCGGCACCCTGTTGGCTTTCATCCTCTTGAAGGAGCGCATGGCGCCCCGCCAGATCGCAGCGCTCCTGGTCGCCCTCGCGGCCATCGTCGCGACGGGTTGGTCGGCGACGTCGGAGCCGATCGAGGGCGGCAATGCGGTGCTCGGCGTGATCGGCGCGCTGGCCTGCGTGATTGGCTGGGGTTCCGAGGCCGTGATCCTCACGTGGGGCATGCGCGACGAGGCCGTGGATAACGAGGTGGCCCTCCAGATCCGCGAGACGACCTCGGCGGTCGTGTACCTGTTCATCGTGGCCCCCATCGCCGGCGTCTTTGGCTTCACGCTGCACTCGCTGGCTCACCTGTCGGCGGGCGTCGTGGCGCTGGCCGGCTTGGCGGGCACTGCCTCGTATCTCTTCTACTACAAGGCCCTGTCGGCGATCGGTGCGTCGCGCGGCATGGCCCTGAACATCTCCTACTCGGCGTGGGCGATCATCTTCGCTCTCGTCCTGCAGGGCACGGTGCCCACGGCCACCCAGGTGGTGTGCTGCGTCGTGATCCTCGTGGGCACGGTCCTGGCGGCCACCTCCAACTGGGGTGACCTGCTTCCCAAGCGAACGGAGAAGGTCAGCGGCCAGTAGCCGTGAGACAATGGCGGGTGAGCGCACGTGCGCTCACCCGCTTTGTCACATTCGGAGGACTGATGACGACACCCGATTACGACCTGCGCAAGGTCCAGAAGCTCCTGACGCTGATCCTGGCCGAGCTGGACCGGGTGTGCCGACAGATCGGGGTCTCCTATGCGGTCTACGGCGGCACGGCGATCGGCGCGATTCGCCACGGCGGCTTCGTTCCGTGGGACGATGACATCGACGTGATGATGACGCGCGCAGACTACGAGCGTTTCCTCGTCGAAGCACCCAAGCACATGGATGAGCGTTTCCGCCTGGATAACACCCGCACGTGCCCGGACTTTCCGTTCATGTTCACGAAGATGGTGATGCCGGGGACGCTTCTCGTCCCGGAGGCGGCGCGCGATTCGACGTACCGCATGCCGTTCTTCCTCGACATCTTGCCCCTGGATGAGATTCCCGAGGACGAGAAGGCGTTCCGTCAGATGTCGCGCGCCTCGTGGTGGTGGGGGCGCCTCCTGTTCCTGCAGGGCACGCCCCGCCCGTACCTGATCAATCCCCCGGCGTGGAAGAAGGCGCTGATCTATTCGGCGACGACCGCGGCGCACCTGGGCCTCAAGGCATTCCGTGCCACTCCGCGCAGCCTCCAGGCCCGCTGGGAGAAGGCGGTTCGCCGCTACGAGGGGACTGGTACGGGCGTGTACGCCGACTTCACGATGCGCGACCCGCAGAACTGGATCGTTCGCGAGGAGGAGTTTTTCCCGACCCGCGACGTGCCCTTCGAGGACATCACGGTCATGATCCAGAATGAGTACGACACGCTGTTGCGGCGCGGATACGGCGACTACATGCAGTTGCCGCCGGAGGACAAGCGCTACAACCACGCGCCCGCGTTTATCGACTTTGGCCCCTACGACTCTCTCCTGTAGTTCTCTAGTACCTCTTTGATGATCGGACCCTCATGAGCGAAGCTGATTCCGCAACCCTGGCAGCCATTCAGCGCGTGACCAAGCGGTGCCTGGCCGAGATCGACCGCGTCTGCACACTCCTGGACATTCGTTACGTCGCCTACGGTGGGACGGCAATCGGGGCCGTACGCCATCAGGGCTTTATCCCATGGGACGATGACGGGGACGTGTGCATGCCCCGCCCGGACTATGAACGCTTCATTTCCGAGGCACCCACCCTCCTGCGAGACGAGTTCGTCATCGTGTCCCCCGAGTCCCACTCGGATTACCCGATTAGCTTCGGGGTGCTGGGCCTGAAAGGCTCGGAATTCATCTCCAAGGTGGCCAAGGACAGGCCATTCCGCATGCCGATCGGCGTCGACTTGTTCGTCCTGGACGAGATCGCCGAGGACCCGGCTCGTTTCCGCGCGCAGCTGCGCGGCACGTGGCTGTGGGCGCGCCTCATGTTCCTGCGCTCCATCCCCACCCCGCCCACCGGCCTGCCCACCCCTGCCAAGCAGCTTGCCGCAGCGGCGATGGCGTGCACACACTGGGGGATGCGCGCGCTGCGCGTGAATGAGGCCTCGCTCTACCGCCGCTGGCTGCGCGCCGCCCTCAAGGGCCGCGAGAACCCCGTCAAGGCTGCGGATGGGACGACGCTCTACGGCGACTTCTCGACGCGCGATCCTCGTCGCTGGAGCGCGTCGGAAGCCGAGCTCTTCCCCGCGCGCTCCGTTCCTTTCGACGACATCACCGTGCGTATCCCCGCTGCCTACGACGTCGTGTTGACGCGAGGCTACGGCGACTACATGCGCATTCCCGAGCCCGAGGATCGCGTCACCCACGAGCCGTATCGCATCGTCTTTGGCCCCCATGACCCCGGCCTCGACACACCGACCGAGGGCGGCGACCTGTGAACGACAAGGACACCACGGCCTCGTCCCCCTCCGACGAGGCACAGGTCGAGGCCACCGAGGAGGCCCTTGAGTCGCGCGGCCAGCTGGGGCGTGACTACCTGTGGAACACGGCGGCCTCGCTCATGTCGAGTCTCGCGGTGGTCATCATGGGTGTGGCAATCATGCGATCGGGGGCCACGGATTCCTTCGCACGCGCCCAGTACGGACTGTTCACGCTGGCGCTGGCGATCGGCCAGCAGTATCAGACGGTCGGCCTGTACGAGGTGCGCACCTTCCACGTGACGGACGTGCGGCGTCGCTTCGACTTCGGCACCTACCTGTCGACACGCCTGCTGACCTGCCTGGTCATGGTCGGCCTCATCGCCTACCACTCGTGGAACGCGTCAACGAAGGACCCCTACCCCGCGTTCACGGTGATCGCCGCAATGGCGCTCCTGCGCATCTTCGACGCCTTCGAGGACGTGTACTACTCGGAGTTCCAGCGCGCGGGCCGCCTCGACATCGCGGGCAAGGCATGTTTCCTCCGCATCTTCACCACCACGTTCCTGTGGTCGGGCCTCTACTGGTTCACCCAGGACCTACTCACCTCGACACTCATCACGTTCGCGGTCACCTGCGTCGTGCTCGTCGTGGCGTACGGGCTGCCCGCGCGGGGTGTCTTCCCCCTTCTTCCCTCGTTCAATCTCCGAGGCATCGCGGGAATCCTGTGGGAGTGCCTCCCCCTGTTCCTCGCAGCTTTCCTCAACCAGTACCTGGCGAACGCGCCGCGCTTCGCGATTCATGCGGCGCTCGGCGACGAGGAGCTGGGAGTCTTCGCGATCATTTACATGCCCGCGGTCGCAATCAATATGCTCTCGCTCTTCGTGTTCCGCCCGCTGCTCACACGTATGGCGCTGCGTTGGGCCGAGGGCAAGCGCGGTGAGTTCTTCGCCATCGTACGTAAGGGCTTGCTGACGACGGCCGGCGCGTTCGTCATCGTCGCCGCTGTCACCTACGCGATCGGTTCTCCCCTGCTGACCCTCGTCTTCGGCACGGACGTGTCGGGCTACGTCGCCGAGCTCATGGTCCTCGTCCTGGCGGGCGCACTCAACGCGGCCAGCGTCATCCTCTACTACGCCCTGGCAACGATGCGTCGCCTGCATGCTGTTCTGGCAGTGTTCGCGGTGACCGGCGCGACCGCATACCTGATCGCACCCGCGCTCACACGGTCCTACGCCATGATGGGCGCGTCGCTGGCCTACGCCGCCACCATGGGCTTGCTTGCCCTCCTCTTCACCGCCGTCATGCTGATCCCCACCCGCCGCGCGCCCATCGGCGCCGAGCCCACTACCGACTGAAGGATTCCCTATGCGCATCGCGTTCGTCGTCAACAGTTACCCTCCGCGTCTGGGCGGCCTGGAGTCGCACATCTATCACCTGTCGGTGTCACTGGCGCAGCTAGGCCACGAGGTCTACGTCTTGACCATTTCGGATGAGCCGGGTCAGCGCACTGAAGAACACGTCGACATCCGAACGAAGAAGCGCTATCTGCCGGTCGCTGACATCATCAGCTTCCCCGCCGTGGGCGCAACCCGCTCGATCGCCCGCTTCTTGCGCGCCAAGCACATTGACGTGGTAAGTGTCCATACGCGCTTCTTCCCCATGAGCTTCGTGGGCGTGCGCGCAGCACGCAAGGCTGGCATCCCGGTCATCCACACCGAGCACGGCTCGGGATTCGTCGCATCCTCCTCGCCGATTATCGCTCCGGCCTCACGCATGGTGGACGTGACCATGGGCCGCTACGTCCTGCGCCACGCCGACCGCGTGCTGGGCGTGTCCGAACAGGCCGCAGCCTTCGCATCGCGCCTCGGCGGCGTCGACGCAGGCGTGTTCTACAACGCGATCACACCCCCCACGCCTCACGACGAGCCGATCAAGGACCGCCCCCATCACCTGGTCTTCGTCGGTCGCATGGTGCCGGGCAAGGGATGGGACACCTTTATCGAGGCCGTGGCGCAGCTACGCTCCAGCGGCCTGGAGGTCACGGGCGAGCTTCTGGGAGCGGGTGCCGATCTGGAGGCTGCACGCGAGCTCATTGCGGCACGAGGCCTCACCGATGCCGTGAGCGCCCCTGGCCGAGTGAGCGCCGACGAGGTACGTTCCCGTTTGGCGGGTGCCACCCTCGTCAATCCGACGGTCCTGTCGGAGGGTTTCCAGACGACTCTCCTCGAGACGTTGGCCGAGCGCGGCCGCGTCGTCACTTTCACGGTTCCGGGCGCACAGGTGCTGGCCGACCAGGGCCTTCCGGTCGTCATTACGCCCGAACGCACCGTCGATTCTCTCGTGGCGTCGCTGCGCACGTTCTTGGAGAACCCGCCTGCTCTGGGTGATCCGAGCCTGATCGACGCGTGGACGTGGCCGGTCCGGGCGCGTGAGTACGCGAGCATCGCGCAGTCACTGATCGAAGCCTGAATCACCCAAGCTCCGCGTGAGCGCGCGAGGCCTGCCCACGGCTGCTCCGCGCGACCTCCCGCCGCCAGACCTCCGTGCGGCCTCCCACCGCCAGACCTCCGTGCAGCCTCCCGCAGCCAGACCTCCGTGCGGCGCGAGGCCTGCCCGCCCGCACACGTCTTGCCGCCCGTGGCTGC
>NZ_ALCB01000142.1:0-6975 GCF_000282935.1 Actinomyces sp. ICM39 | reverse complement strand
TGCAGGCCCGTCGGCACCCTCCACACTGGTGGCGCGGTGTGTGTTGGCTGACAGGCCCTCCTACCGCACCCGGGAGCAGCAGTAGGCCCTCCGGGCCTTGGTGTACCCTCTGCCTGGGCTTATCCGGATAGGTTGCGCGCATCTGGATAGGTTATGCGCATCCGGATAGGTTATGCGCATCCGGATAGGTTATTAAGCTATCCGGATGTTCGGTTCCTATCCGGATGTTCCTTACCTATCCGGATGTGTATGGGTGGCCGGGGCTACAACTTCATATGCGGGTGGAACCGCGTTGAGTCTTGTTGCTCAGTGGTGTCATGCTCACGGTCTGGTCTTGCGTGGGGTATGGGAACGGTCGTGCGCATGGTTCCTTGGAAATGTCGCACGTAATTCCCCCGTGACTACTCCAAAGCTTGAAATCATAGCGTTGGAATTGCAACGTTTTGAGCAGTTCTCGAAAAATGACCGAGGGAAATTATGTGCGACTTTTGTTTGGTGAGGCCGGGCGATTGCTCTGTGAGCGCGCTCTGATCCCGCTGTGGTCCAGCAGATCCTCACGCCGGTGGCGAATGGTCTGCAGTGCGCGGTGTACTGGCGCGGCCTCGTCGATAGAAGACAGACTGTGGCGGCGTTTCGATGAAATGTGACGCATTAAACGTGAGCGAACCGACAGGGACCCTGACTACCGCCGACGGGCGTGAATGCCGTAGAGTAGTTCCTTGGGCGTATCTGCATCCGGCATTCGTCGGTGCACTATGCCTAGCGGCATCCGCCGCAACCTATCCGAGACATGTAGAGGATAAACGGAGGATATGGCGAAGAAAGACGGCGTCATTGAGATGGAAGGCACGGTCGTTGAGGCCCTGCCTAACGCGATGTTCCGTGTGGAACTGAAGAATGGCCACGTGGTTCTCGGCCACATTGCGGGAAAGATGCGTCAGCACTACATCCGCATCCTGCCCGAGGATCGAGTTGTCGTCGAGCTGAGCCCCTACGACCTCTCCCGAGGCCGTATCGTCTACCGCTACAAGTGACCCGACACGAACTGCCCGACGGGCAGTGGAGGTAACAACCATGAAGGTCAAGCCGAGTGTCAAGAAGATCTGTGACAAGTGCAAGGTGATTCGTCGCCACGGCAACGTCATGGTCATCTGCGACAACCCCAGGCACAAGCAGCGCCAGGGCTGAGACCCGCTGCGACCCGCGGGGCACCAAGCCCCACAGCATCACTCTAAGCACCCACCCGTGGGTGACCCTCGGTTCGGAGGCCGAGGCCGGGCTGCTCGCCCGGACTGAGCGATGACGACCTCCGATGAACAACTGGAGCAACATCACCATGGCACGTATTGCCGGCGTCGACCTCCCCCGCGAGAAGCGGCTCGAGATCGCGCTCACATACATCTACGGAGTCGGCCGCACCCGCGCGGCAGAGACCCTCGCCGCCACCGGCGTCAGCCCGGACACTCGCGTGAAGGACGCGACGGAAGAGGAACTCGTTAAGCTTCGTGACTACATTGAGGCAAACTTCAAGGTTGAGGGTGACCTCCGCCGTGAGGTTCAGGCCGACATTCGTCGCAAGATCGAAATCGGTTCGTACCAGGGCCTTCGTCACCGTCGTGGCCTGCCGGTCCACGGTCAGCGCACCAAGACCAACGCGCGTACCCGCAAGGGCCCCAAGCGCACCGTTGCAGGCAAGAAGAAGGCCAAGTAAGGCCTAGGAGAGCGCATCCCCTCGGGGTAGCTTTCCGCGACAAGAAGGAACTGAACCAGAAATGGCAGCAGCAAAGACCTCGCGCTCGGGCGGTGCCCGCAAGCCGCGTCGCAAGATTTCGAAGAACGTCACCAACGGCCACGCCTACATCAAGTCGACGTTCAACAACACCATCGTTTCCCTCACGGACCCCACGGGCGCGGTTGTCGCCTGGGCGTCCTCCGGCCAGGTTGGCTTCAAGGGTTCGCGTAAGTCCACCCCCTTCGCCGCGCAGCTCGCGGCCGAGGCTGCGGCTCGTCGCGCCCAGGAGCACGGCATGAAGAAGGTTGACGTTTTCGTGAAGGGTCCCGGCTCCGGCCGTGAGACCGCGATCCGTTCCCTCCAGGCCGCCGGCCTCGAGATCGGTTCGATCCAGGACGTCACGCCTCAGGCCTTCAACGGCACCCGCCCGCCGAAGCGCCGCCGCGGCTGACTTGTGGACGGGAGGGCTTTGCCCTCCCCACGTCTGAACCTTCGGGTTCTTACTCCCTTAGCCTGCTTCAGCAGGTTCCCATATCCGGTGTCATATAGCGGGCACCGGCCAGAAAGGAATAGACGTGCTCATTGCAGAGCGACCCATCCTGACCGAAGAAAAGGTCAGCGACCTGCGCTCCCGTTTCACCCTGGAGCCCCTCGAGCCCGGGTTCGGCTACACGCTGGGTAACTCCCTGCGTCGTACCCTCCTGTCCTCGATCCCGGGTGCAGCGGTGACGTCCATCCGTATTGATGGCGTCCCCCACGAGTTCCGCACGATCGAAGGTGTGAAGGAAGATGTCGCTGAGATCATCCTGAACATCAAGCAGATCGTCCTGTCCAGCGAGAACGACGAGCCTGTCGTCATGTACCTGCGGAAGGCTGGCCCCGGCGAGGTTCTCGCCGGCGACATCACGCCTCCCGCCGGCGTGGAGATCCACAACCCCGATCTGCACCTTGCCACCCTCAACGAGAAGGGCAAGCTGGAGATCGAGCTGACCGTCGAGCGTGGCCGTGGCTACGTGTCGGCCGCTCAGAACAAGGATCCGCAGGCCGAGATCTCTCGCATTCCGATTGATTCGATCTACTCGCCCGTCGTCAAGGTGACCTACAAGGTCGAAGCGACGCGTGTTGAGCAGCGCACCGACTTCGATCGCCTCGTCATCGACGTGGAGACCAAGCCGGCGATCACCCCGCGCGATGCCCTGGCCTCGGCCGGCAAGACGCTGGTGGAGCTGTTCGGCCTCATGCGTGAACTGAACGAGGAAGCAGAAGGCATCGAGGTGGGTCCGTCCACCACCGACGCCACCCTCGCAGCCGATCTGGCTCTCCCGATCGAGAACCTGAACCTGCAGTCGCGTTCCTACAACGCGCTGCGTCGCCGCGGCATTCTGACCGTCGGCGAGCTGGTTGCTCACTCGGAGGCCGACCTGCTCGACATCCGCAACTTCGGCACCAAGTCGATCGAAGAGATCAAGGAGTCCCTGGCGGCCCTTGGTATGACGCTGAAGGACTCGGTTATGCCGAGCTTCGGCGACTCGGAGTCCGCCGCGATCTTTTCGGACGACCAGTCCATCTGACCCCGTGCGTCCGATGGACGCATTGAATCCGTAGGAGAAACTCATGCCCACCCCCAAGAAGGGTGCTCGTCTGGGCGGTAGCCCGGCACACCAGAAGCTGATCCTGTCGAACCTGGCAGCTCAGCTCATCGAACACCGTGCGATCACGACGACCGAGGCCAAGGCTAAGGCCCTGCGCCCCTACGTCGAGAAGCTCATCACCAAGGCCAAGCGTGGCGACCAGCACGCCCGCCGCACGGTCATGAAGAAGATCCCCAACAAGGGCACCGTCGCGATCCTCTTCGAGGAGCTCGTTCCCGCGATGGATTCCGAGCGCGCCGGCGGCTACACCCGCCTCATCCGCGTCGGCAACCGCAAGGGCGACAACGCTCCCCTGATGCGCATTGAGCTCGTCATGGAGAAGGTCGAGAAGAAGGCCGTCGTGAAGGCTGCTGAGAAGACCGCCGCCAAGGCCGTCGCCGAAGAGGCCGAGAAGGCTGCCGAGGCTGCCGCCGAGCGCGCCGAAGAGGCTCGCGAGGAAGGCGATCTCGCCAAGGCCAACGAGGCCGAGGAAATCGCCGAGGAGGCCGGCAAGGCTGCAGACGCCGCCGAGCAGGTCGCCGACGAGAAGTGACCGTGAGTCACTGATCAACTCGAGCACTGGGCCGGACATTCCGTAAGGAGTGTCCGGCCCTTGCCGTATCCGGTAGCCTGAAGCCATGACTCGTGAGATGACGTTGGCGATTGACTGCGGCGGCGGTGGCATTAAGGGCTCCGTCGTGGATGAGCGCGGCACCATGATGGCCCCGCCTCGCAGGGTTCCGACCCCGTATCCCCTACCTCCCGAGCTTCTCGTGGAAACCGTTATTGGCCTCGCGCGTGAGCTTCCCACGGCGACGCGAGTGACGATGGGTATGCCGGGCATGATCCGCCACGGTGTTGTCATCGCGACCC
The DNA here is from genome assembly GCF_000282935.1 of Actinomyces sp. ICM39. Classification (NCBI taxonomy): domain Bacteria; kingdom Bacillati; phylum Actinomycetota; class Actinomycetes; order Actinomycetales; family Actinomycetaceae; genus Actinomyces; species Actinomyces sp. ICM39. The sequence goes on along the minus strand of NZ_ALCB01000142.1, from coordinate 2,739 downwards.
CTCACTACATCACCCGCGATGGGCCGCGCTCGCGCGTGCTGCCCGAGCTGGTCGAGCGGTGGGACCACTTTGACATGGGCCGCGCGATCGAAGGGGCCCTCGGCCTGCCCACCAAGGTCTTGAACGACGCGGAGGTTGCCGGCGCTGGGGCCATTACGGGGCGCGGTCTCGAAATGATCATCACCCTGGGAACAGGCCTCGGTAACGCGGTGTTTGACGGCGGCCAGCTGGCACCCCACGTCGAGGTCTCTCAGGGACCTGTTCGCTGGGGCCTGACATACGACGACTACATCGGCGAGCACGAGCGCCTGCGTCTGGGCGACGTTCATTGGTCGCGCCGTGTCCGTCGCGTCGTGGATGGCCTGCGCCCCATGTACATGTGGGACCGCCTCTACTTGGGCGGCGGCAACTCCAAGCGCATCACGGCCTCGAACCTGCGCCTCATGGGCGATGACGTCATCGTCGTGCCCAACGACGCTGGCATCATCGGCGGAGTTCGGGCGTGGGAGCTGTGAGCGCGCGGCGCCTGCGCCTCGACCTGGGCTACGACGGCACCGACTTTCGTGGCTGGGCCGCTCAGCCGGGCCTGCGTACCGTCCAGGGTGAGGTCGAGGCAGCGCTGGCCATGGCCTCGCGTGAAGAAATCACGACGACGGTCGCCGGTCGTACCGACGCGGGGGTTCATGCGCGTCACCAGGTCTGTCACGCGGACATTTCCGAGGCCGCCTGGGCGCGACTGTCGCCCAGGGGAGGGGAGTCCGACGAACAGGCCGTGGCCTCGGCGATTGTCCGCCGACTCAACAAGATTCTCTCCGGCCGCTACGGCGAACGCGCTCGTGGCCGCGACCTTGCTGCTGCGCGCGGGACCTGCGACGTGCGCATCTACTCGGCCGTCATCGTCGACCGCAGTTTCGACGCGCGTTTCTCCGCCCTCGGCCGCTCCTACGCCTACCGGGTCTCCGATCGCCCCGAGCCCCTCGGGCGCTGGGATCGCCTCTGGGTCGAAGAGCCCCTCGACGAGGCTGCCATGAACGAGGCAGGGGCTGCCCTCCTCGGGGAACACGACTTCCTCGGGTTCTGTCGTCCGCGCGAGGGGGCCACGACGATCCGGACCCTGCGTACCCTGCGCTCCGCGCGTGACGCCGAGGGAACCCTCGTCTTCCGAGTCGAGGCGGATGCGTTCTGCCACTCGATGGTCCGCTCCCTGGTGGGGGCGCTGCTCCTGGTGGGCTCGGGCGCACGCGACGTCGACTACCCTACGCAGATCCTGCGGGCCCGGTCCCGCTCCGAGGCAGCGCCGATCGCCCCCGCACACGGACTCACCCTTGAGGGTGTGGCGTATCCTGATCCCTCGCAGTGGGGCGCGCGGGCCGAGCAGGCTCGGGCCAGGCGCGACACATGCTGCGGCGACGACGGCTGAGGAATGTGACACAGTATTCGCCGCGCTTTGACCGCCGGGCTGAGCGCAGATAATATGGCTAGTGCTGTGCGTCAGCAGAGTACCTAGTGTCTCCCACTCGCTAGGAGCGCTCGCCGACGCCTCGCGCGAACCGTTTCATCGCGGATGCCCCCGGAAAAACCGGCGCGGCGTCCCATGACCAACAAGAATTGAAGGTTACGCCCGTGCGCACCTATTCACCCAAGCCTGGGGACGCGGACAAGAAGTGGTACGTCATTGACGCCACCGATGTCGTCCTCGGTCGCCTGGCAGCCCAGACCGCTGCCCTCCTCCGTGGGAAGCACAAGCCGACGTTCGCCCCTCACATGGACATGGGCGACTACGTCATCATCATCAACGCGGACAAGGTCGCTCTGACCGGCAAGAAGCTCGACCAGAAGATGGCCTACCGTCACTCCGGTCGTCCCGGTGGCCTGACCGCGACCGCTTACCGTGACCTCCTCGCCGCGACGCCTGAGCGCGCCGTCGAGAAGGCCGTTAAGGGCATGCTTCCTCACAACTCCCTCGGCCGCGCGCAGTTCAAGAAGCTGCACGTTTACGCTGGCCCGGAGCACCCCCACGCCGGCCAGTCGCCGGTTCCCTACGAACTGACCCAGGTGGCTCAGTGACCTCTGGTCGCTGAACGCCTTTGACCCTGAGGAGAACCGTGGCTGAGACCATCGTTTCCGCTGAGCTGGACGAGGAAGTCGTCCCCAGCTCCTACACGTCCGAGACCGAGTCGGCTCCCGCCGGCGCCGGTCAGTCCATCACCGCGCCCGGCGCGGGCCTGGGCCGCCGCAAGGAGGCCGTCGCCCGCGTTCGCCTGGTCCCCGGCTCCGGCAAGTGGACCATCAACGGTCGCACCCTTGAGGACTACTTCCCCAACAAGCTGCACCAGCAGCTGGTGAAGTCCCCCTTCGTGCTGCTCGACATTGACGGCCGCTTCGACGTCATCGCCCGCATCAACGGCGGCGGCGTTTCCGGCCAGGCCGGCGCCCTGCGCCTCGGCGTGTCGCGCGCCCTCAACGAGATCGACCGCGACGCGAACCGTCCGGCCCTCAAGAAGGCTGGCTTCCTGACCCGCGATGCCCGCGCCACCGAGCGTAAGAAGGCAGGCCTCAAGAAGGCCCGCAAGGCTTCGCAGTTCTCGAAGCGCTGATTTCACTCAGCACATTTTCTGTTGGCCGCGTCCCGCTCCTGCGGGGCGCGGCCTTCGTATGCTCTCCTGCGCGTACCGCGATGTGGGGTTATAGGACACTAGGCCTTGCTTGCGGCCCCACGGGTGTTGCGGGCGTCGGAGG
>NZ_ALCB01000141.1:0-61143 GCF_000282935.1 Actinomyces sp. ICM39 | reverse complement strand
CGCCCGGAACACCGGTGGCGCAGCCACGACCTCGTCGACGAACAGATCGGGCCCGATACCTGCGTGAGGTACCGGGCCCGCATGCGTCTGTGATGTCAGTCCAGTGACACCGGGGTGACGCCGTAGGGCGCCAGTCCGGCCACTCCCCCGTCGCGCGCCGTCAGGACGGAAACACCATCCTCGGTGATCGCAATCGAGTGCTCCCAGTGAGCGGCGTCGCGGCCGTCGACTGTACGCACCGTCCACTCGTCATCATCCGTCTGCGAAGCAATATCCCCGCGGGTGAGCATCGGCTCGACCGCCAGGACCATGCCAGGCTTCAGGCGAGCCTGAATCCCGCGAACGTTGTAGTTGAGAACGTCCGGCGGCATGTGCATCTTCGTCCCGATACCGTGGCCAACAAACTCCTCAATGATGCCAGCTTCCCAGCCGTTGATAAGAGCATTCTCTGCGACGACGGTCTCAACCGCGTTGCCGACCGCGCTAATGCGCTTGCCGGTCGCAAGCCCCGCGAGGGCAGCCCACAGGGACTCTCGCGTCACTGCGTCGAGCTGACGACGCTCGCGCAGCAGGTTCTCGTCCACTCCGGCGATAGCACCGGTGGCTCGCTCCCCCGCCGCGAAGTCAGCGTCCGACACGAAGGTTTCGCCAACGATGACGCTGAAGGCAGCGTCCCCGTGCCACTGGCGACCACCGCGTTCCACATACGCACCGCAGTCAAAAGACACGATGTCGCCAGGGGCCAGCTCATAGTCGCCCGGGATACCGTGAACGATCACGTCGTTCACGGAAATGCACACCGTCGCCGGATAGCCGTAGTAGCCCTTGAAGTTGGAAGTCGCTCCCCCGTCGACAATCGCCTGGGCGCTAACCTCGTCCAGCTCACGCGTCGTGATGCCGGGGCGAATGGCACCGCGCAGGGCCTCGTGGATAGACGCGACGACCAGGCCGGCCTCGCGCATCCATCGAAGCTCCTGCGCGGACTTCAGTTCAATGCGTGGCATCGCTTAGTTCTTTGCCACCGAGTCGAGGATCGCAAAGATGCGAGCCGTGACGTCGTCGATCGAACCCGAGCCGTCCACGACCTCGAGGAGATCCTGATCGACGTAGTAGGTGGCGACGGGCAGCGTCTGCTGGTGGTAAACCTCCAGGCGATGGCGCATGACCGGCTCAGTGTCATCCGTGCGGTGCTGCTCCTGAGCACGCTTGAGCATACGCTCCACGACCTCATCCTCGTCCACCTGGATCTCCAGGACGACGTCGATGGCCTTACCCAGGTCGAGAAGCATGTCGCGCAGGACGTGCGCCTGCTCCAGCGAACGCGGGTAGCCGTCCAGCAGGAAGCCATTGGCAGCGTCGGGGGCTGCGAGGCGCGCCTTCACCATCGTGTTCGTGACCGAGTCCGGAACGAACTCGCCACGATCCATGTAGGCCTGCGCCTGCTTGCCAATCTCCGTACCTTCCGCCATGTTGGCACGGAAGATGTCGCCCGTCGAAATAGCCGGGATACCAAGGCGCTCAGCGATGCGCGAGGCCTGGGTGCCCTTACCAGCTCCGGGAGGGCCGAGGAGGATGACGACTGTCATTTCAGGAATCCTTCGTAGTGGTGCTGCTGCAGCTGCGTGTTGATTTCCTTCACCGTCTGCAGGCCGACACCGATGATGATGAGCAGCGTGGTGCCACCAAAGGGCATCTGCGAGCTCGACAGCTTCAGCGGGATGATCGCCAGAGACGGCAGGAGGGCAATGATCACCAGGTAAAGGGCACCGGCAGAGGTGATTCGGTTGATCACGTAGCGCAGGTACTCAGCCGTGGGGCGTCCCGCACGGTATCCGGGGATGAAGCCTCCGTACTTCTTCATGTTGTCCGCAACCTCGTCCGGGTTGAACGTAATCGCGGTGTAGAAGAAGGTGAAGAACAGGGTCATGAGGGCGTAAATCGTCAGGTAGAACGTGCTGCCCTGCGTGAAGTGCGCGGAGATCCACTGGACCCACTGATCATCAGGCTTGCCGAACTGCGCCGCCATCGGGGGTAGGGCAAGAATCGAGGACGCGAAGATGACGGGGATAACGCCCGACATGTTGATCTTCAGCGGGATGTACGTCGTCGTGCCGCCGTACTGACGACGGCCGATCATGCGCTTGGCGTACTGGACGGGAATGCGGCGCTGCGCCTGCTCCACGTAGACGACAGCGATAGCGACGAGGAGAAGCAGGGCGACGATAGCGGCGACTGAACCCCACTTGCCAGCCTGGCCGATCGACAGGAGCTGCTCGGGCAGACGGGCGGCGATAGACGTGAAGATCAGCAGCGACATGCCGTTACCGATGCCGCGCTCTGTGATGAGCTCGCCGAGCCACATGATGACGCCGGTGCCGGCCATCATGACGATGATCATCATGATGAAGGTCAGAACCGAGCGGTCCTTGATGATGTCGTACTGGCACGACTGGAAGAGCTGGCCGCTGCGGGCGAGAGAGATCGTCGTCGTCGCCTGCAGGATGCCCAGGAAGATCGTCAGGTAACGCGTGTACTGCGTGAGCTTCGCCTGGCCGGTCTGCCCCTCCTTGTGGAGGTCATCAAAACGAGGAATGACGACCCTCAGCAGCTGAATGATGATCGACGCGGTGATGTAGGGCATGATGCCGAGCGCGAAGATCGACAGCTGGAGGAGCGCTCCACCCGAGAACAGGTTGACGAGGTCGAGCAGCGACGCCTGCGACTCCTGCGCCATGCAGCGCTGGACGGCCTGCGAGTCCACGCCGGGCGTCGGGATGAACGAACCCAGCCGGAATGCGGCCATGATGAACAGGGTAAAGAGCAGCTTCCGACGCAGGTCGGGGGTACGGAACGCCTGGGCGAATGCACCGAGCAAGGCTTCCTCCTACGGGTGATGGGCAAGCGGGGCGAAGCCCCTAGACTGATCCAGCTTACCCGACACGGGTAGCGGTTGGCGATATCCAATCATTAAAAAAGCGCATTGCCATGTATTTAACGAAACACGGAGCGCGTGATCCCCGATGCGGAGATCAGTCGTTTTCGCGGGCAAAAGGCAATTTGACAGCCTGTCGCTCGCGATACGATAGACACGTAACGGGGGTGGTCCCTCGCAGGACCACCCCCGTTCACCGTCAGCGAGCCGAGATGGACCCGCCGGCAGCCGTGATCTTAGCCTCGGCGGAAGACGACCAGGAGTCGACCTCGACCTCGAGCTTCACGCTGAGTTCGCCGGTACCGAGCACCTTGACGGGCGCGGAGTCGCGAACGGCGTGCTTGGCGATGAGATCCTCAACCGTGACCTTGCCGCCCTCGGGGAAGAGCTCCCCGAGCTTGCCAACGTTCACGACCTGGTACTCAACGCGGAAGGGGTTCTTGAAGCCGCGAAGCTTCGGCAGACGCATGTGAATCGGCATCTGGCCACCCTCGAAGCCAGCAGCAACCTGGTAACGGGCCTTGGTGCCCTTGGTGCCACGGCCAGCGGTCTTACCCTTCGAACCCTCACCGCGACCCACGCGGGTCTTCGCGGTCTTGGCTCCGGGGGCAGGACGCAGGTGATGCAGCTTAACGATCTGCGTCTTGTTCGTGGAGTCCGCCATTGTCAGTCGACCTCCTCAGCGGTCACCAGGTGACGCACGGTGCGAACGGCGCCCAGAACGGCATCCGTCTGCTCACGCACGACACTCTGGCCGATCTTGCGCAGCCCGAGGGTGCGCAGCGTGTCCTTCATGTTCTGCTTCGCGTGAGCAGAGGACTTGACCTGCGTGATCTTGATGTTCTTCGCCATCACTTAGCCTCCCCTGCAGCGGCCTTGTCGGCCTCGGCGGCCTCGGCAGCCGCGCGCTTCTCAGCCTCGCCCTCTGCGCGAGCGCGCAGCATGGACGCGGGAGCAACGCGCTCGAGGGGCAGGCCGCGGCGAGCGGCGACAGCCTCGGGCTGCTCGAGCTGCTTGAGTGCGTCAACCGTCGCGTGGACGATGTTGATCGCGTTGGACGAGCCCAGCGACTTGGTGAGCACGTCGTGGACGCCCGCGGCCTCCAGGACGGCGCGCACCGGGCCACCGGCGATAACACCGGTACCGGGGGCGGCCGGACGGAGCAGGACGATACCGGCGGTATCGCGGCCCTGCACCACGTGCGTGATCGTGCGGCGGATCATCGGGACGCGGAAGAAGTTCTTCTTCGCCTCCTCAACGCCCTTGGAAATGGCCTGAGGAACTTCCTTGGCCTTTCCGTAGCCGACACCCACCGTGCCTTCGCCGTCACCCACGACAACCAGGGCGGTGAAGGAGAAACGACGTCCACCCTTCACAACCTTGGAGACGCGGTTGATCGTCACGACGCGCTCGATGTACTCGTTCTTGTTCTCGTTGTTCCGGCGGTTATCGCGATCGTTGCCGCGGCCGGAGCGGCGCTCACGGCGATCGTTGTTCTCGCCCGCGCCCGAACCGTTCCTGTCTCGCTGCTGTGCAGCCATCAGATGATCTCTCTTTCTTTCGGCTCGTTCACAGCTCGAGTCCGCCCTCACGGGCGGCCTCGGCAACGGCCGCAACGCGACCTGCGTACTTGTTACCACCACGGTCGAAGACGACAGCGGAGATACCGGCAGCCTTCGCACGCTCGGCGATCAGAGCGCCAACCTTGCGAGCCTTGTCGGTCTTCGTGCCCTCGGAACCGGCGACCTCGGTCTCGATGTCGGAGGCCGACACCAGGGTGTGGCCGACCGTATCGTCGATGACCTGAGCCACCATGTGGCGGTTCGAACGGGTGACGACCAGACGGGGACGCTCGGGCGTGCCGTTGATCTTCTTGCGGAGGCGGAGGTGACGGCGCTTGCGAGCGACGAACTTGCCCTTGCCCTTGATCGAGTAAGCCATCACTTACCAGCCTTTCCGACCTTGCGACGGATGGTCTCGCCCACGTAGTGGATGCCCTTGCCCTTGTAGGGCTCCGGCTTCTTCAGCTTGCGGATGCGAGCAGCGGTCTCGCCGACGAGCTGCTTGTCGATTCCGGAGACCGTGAACAGCGTCTGGGACTTCGGAGCGATCGTGAACTCGATGCCCTCGGGCGGGGTGATGGTGATCGTGTGGGAGAAGCCCAGGGAGAACTCGAGGTCCTTACCCTTGGCGACCACGCGGTAACCGGTGCCCGTGATTTCGAGATCCTTCTTGTAGCCCTCGGTCACGCCAACAATCATGTTGGCGATCAGCGTGCGGGACAGTCCGTGGAGCGAACGCGAGGTGCGCTCGTCGTTCGGACGCTCAACGACAACCTGGCCGTCTTCGATCTTCGCGACGATGGGCTCGGCGACAACGTGAGAGAGGGTGCCCTTGGGGCCCTTCACGGTCACGTTCTGGCCGTCAATCGTCACGTCGACGCCGGCGGGGATAGCGATGGGGTTCTTACCAATTCGCGACATTGTTCAGCCTCCTCATCACCAGATGTAGGCGAGGACTTCCCCACCCACACCCTTCTCGGCTGCCTGGCGGTCGGTGAGCAGGCCGGAGGACGTGGACAGAATCGCCACGCCGAGGCCGCCGCGGACCTTGGGCAGGTTGGTGGACTTGGCGTACACGCGCAGACCGGGCTTGGACACGCGCTTGAGCCCCTGGATGGCGGCTTCGCGGTGCGAGCCGTACTTCAGGTTGATCGTCAGGGTCTTGCCCACGCGGGCATCCTCGACGGAGGTCGAGGCGATGTAGCCTTCCTCGACCAGGATGTTCGCAATCGCGTTCTTGAGCTTCGAGTACGGCATGGAAACCGCATCGTGGTGCGCACGATTCGCGTTGCGCAGACGCGTCAGCATATCTGCAATCGGGTCTGTCATTGTCATGGGGGTTTATTCCCCTTCCTCGTCGCGGTTTCTCCGGTTACCCGGGACCTGCGACGTTCGTTTTACCAGCTGCTCTTGGTGACACCGGGGAGCTCGCCACGGTGGGCAAGCTCGCGCAGGCACACGCGGCACAGTCCGAACTTGCGGTACACCGAGTGCGGACGACCGCAACGGTTGCACCGGGTGTAGGCACGCACGCCGAACTTCGGCTTGCGGGCAGCCTTGACCTTCAGGGATGTCTTGGCCATGGGTCAGTCCTCCTTGAACGGGAAGCCGAGGTGACGGAGAAGGGCGCGACCCTCTTCGTCGGTGGTGGCCGAGGTGACAACCGTGATGTCCATGCCGCGCACTCGGTCGATCGAGTCCTGGTCGATCTCGTGGAACATCGACTGTTCCGTGAGACCGAAGGTGTAGTTACCGTGACCGTCGAACTGCTTGGGGGACAGTCCGCGGAAGTCACGGATACGGGGAAGCGCCGTCGAGAGGAGGCGGTCCAGGAACTCCCACATGCGGTCGCCGCGAAGCGTCACGTGCGCACCAATCGCCTGGCCCTCACGCAGCTTGAACTGCGCGATGGACTTCTTGGCGCGGGTGGTCACGGGCTTCTGGCCGGTGATCGCGGTGAGGTCGCGGAGCGCGCCCTCGAGTGCCTTCGAGTCGCGAGCGGCCTCGCCGACACCCATGTTGACGACAATCTTCGTCAGTCCGCCGACCTGCATGACGTTCTCGTGCTTGAACTCTGCACGGAGCGCCTCGCGGATCTCGGAGACGTACTTTTCCTTCAGACGCGGGGCCATGCTCAGATCTCCTTGCCCTGCTCAACGCCGCGCTGCGCGCCGCCACGAGTCACGCGGACTCGGACGGTGCGGGTGCGGCCGCCGCGCTCAACGGTGTCCTCGCGGAAACCGACGCGAACGCGCTTCTTGGTCTCGGGGTCGACCAGAGCGACCTTCGACAGGGCGATGGGGGCTTCGATGGTCTCGATGCCGCCGGCGCTGCCCTGCTGGCCCTGGCGCACGTGGCGCGTCTTCAGGTTGATGCCCTCGACGAGGACCTTGCCCTCAGCCGGGAACACCTGGATGACGCGGCCCTGCTTGCCCTTATCGCCGGGCTTCAAGGGCTCGAGGCCCTCCTCAGCGCGACGGGCGTTGCGCTTGGCCAGCGCCTTCTCGTCGGACGTGCGTCCGCGAACGACCTCGACGAGGTCATTCTTACGAATCTTGGCTGCCATGGATCAGATCACCTCCGGAGCGAGGGAGACGATACGCATGAACTTCTTGTCGCGCAGCTCGCGGCCCACGGGGCCGAAGATACGCGTGCCACGCGGCTCGCCATTGTTGTTGATGATGACGGCCGCATTCTCGTCGAAACGAATGTAGGAACCGTCGGGGCGGCGGGTTTCCTTACGCGTGCGAACGATCACTGCCTTGACGACTTCGCCCTTCTTGACGTTGCCGCCGGGGATGGCGTCCTTCACGGTAGCGACAATGGTGTCGCCGATACCCGCGTAGCGCCGACCCGAGCCACCGAGAACACGGATGGTCAGGATCTCCTTGGCCCCTGTGTTATCGGCGACCTTCAGTCGCGACTCCTGCTGGATCATTTTCTATTGACTCCTGTCGTCGTGCCGGTTCTCTTCCGGATTGTACCGGTCGAGCCTTGCCGAACGGATTTCGGTCTGTGAGCGAAGGTCACTTCGCCTTTTCGAGGATCTCCACAACGCGCCAGCGCTTGGTGGCCGACAGCGGGCGGGTCTCCATGATGAGGACGAGATCGCCGACACCGCACTCGTTGTGCTCGTCGTGAACCTTGACCTTCTTGTTCTTGCGCATGACCTTGCCGTAGAGGGCGTGCTTGACGCGGTCCTCGATCTGGACGACAACGGTCTTGTCCATCTTGTCGCTGACGACGTAGCCGCGACGGACCTTACGCTCGTTACGAGCGGTGGTTTCTGCCATCAGGCTCACTCCTCAGTGCTCGGGGCGGTGCGGTAGCCAAGCTCCCGCTCACGCGCGATGGTGTAGATCCGGGCAATGTCGCGACGCACGGTCTTCATGCGACCGTGATCCTCGAGGTTGCCAACGGCCTGCGCGAAACGCAGGTTGAACAGCTCAGCCTTCGCCTTCTCGAGCTCCTTGGACAGCTGGGAGTTGTCCATGGCGTCGAGCTGCTCGGTGGTCAGACCCTTATCTGCCATCAGATGTCACCACCCTCTCGGACCACGAAGCGGGTCTTGATAGGAAGCTTGTGCTGGGCACGGCTGAGGGCCTCGCGAGCGAGCTCCTCGGGGACGCCTGCCAGCTCGAACATGACACGTCCGGGCTTGACGGGGGCAACCCACCACTCCGGAGCACCCTTACCGGAACCCATTCGGGTTTCGGCGGGCTTCTTGGTCAGCGGGCGGTCCGGGAAGATGTTGATCCAGACCTTACCGCCACGCTTGATGTGACGGGTCACGGCAATACGAGCCGCCTCAATCTGACGGTTGGTGATGTACGCAGCCTCGAGAGCCTGGATGCCGTAGTCGCCGAACGCCAGTTCGGTGCCACCGGAGGCAAAGCCAGTGCGGTGAGGACGGTGCTGCTTGCGGTACTTAGTCCGACGGGGAATGAGCATTGGGCTCAGGCCTCCGTTCCGGTCGTGGGCGCAGCGGCCTCGGAGGCCGAAGCCTCGCGGGGAGCCTGCTGCGCAGCGGTCTCCTGGTTGGGGCGTCCACCGCGGCGCGGGCCACCACGGCGGCCATCGCGACGGCCGCCACGCTGGGCCTGCTCGGCCTGCTGGCGAGCGAACTCGCGCTCGGTGATGTCGCCCTTGTAGATCCACACCTTGACGCCGATGCGACCGAAGGTCGTACGAGCCTCGTGGAATCCGTAGTCGATGTTCGCGCGGAGGGTGTGCAGCGGCACGCGACCCTCACGGTAGAACTCGGAGCGGGACATTTCAGCGCCACCCAGACGGCCGGACACCTGGACACGAATGCCCTTGGCGCCAGCGCGCTGCGCGGACTGGATGCCCTTACGCATCGCACGACGGAAGGACACGCGGGCAGCGAGCTGCTCGGCAATGCCCTGCGCAACGAGCTGCGCTTCGAGGTCGGGGTTCTTGACCTCAAGGATGTTCAGCTGAACCTGCTTGCCCGTCAGCTTCTCGAGCTGAACGCGCAGGCGGTCGGCCTCTGCACCACGGCGACCGATGACGATGCCCGGGCGAGCGGTGTGCAGATCGACGCGAACGCGGTCACGCGTGCGCTCGATGCTCACCTCGGCGATGCCGGCGCGCTCGAGGTTGTCGGTCAGGAACTTGCGGATCGCGACGTCTTCGGCCACGTAATCCGCGTAGCGCTGTCCCTTGGTGGTGGAGTCGGAGAACCAGCGAGACCGGTGGTCAGTGGTGATTCCCAGACGGAACCCGCGGGGGTTGACCTTCTGACCCATATCAGCGGTCTCCCTTCTTCTTGTCTTCCTTGGTACCCACCACGATGGTGATGTGGGAGGTGCGCTTCAGGATACGACCGGCGCGCCCCTGTGCACGGGGACGAATGCGCTTCATGGTCGGACCCTCGTCCACGTATGCCTCCAGGACGAGCAGGTCGGCCTCGTTGAAGGTCTCGCCGGCGTTCTCAGCCTTGACCTTCGAGTTGGCGACGGCGCTCAGGAGCACCTTGCGGACATCGGTGGCGACGGCCTGCGGGGCGAACCGCAGAATGTCGGCGGCCTCCAGAACACGCTTGCCGCGAACCTCGTTCACAACACGGCGGGACTTCTGGGGCGTGACGCGGATGAATCGCGCCTGCGCCTTGGCTTCCATGTATCTGCCTCTTCTTCCGTGGGGCCGGCTCAGCGCCGACGTCCCTTACGATCGTCCTTGTCGTGGCTGCGGAAAGTACGCGTGGGAGCGAACTCGCCGAGCTTGTGGCCCACCATCGACTCGGTGACGAAAACGGGCACATGCTTACGGCCGTCGTGGACGGCGATGGTCAGACCCAGGAAGTCCGGGGTGATGACCGAGCGACGCGACCAGGTCTTGATGACGTTCTTAGAGCCGGATTCGTTCGCGGCGTCGACCTTCTTGAGCAGGTGGTCGTCGACGAACGGGCCCTTCTTCAAACTACGCGGCATTTCAATCGACTCCTACTCAGCGGTTCTTGCCGGTCTTGCGACGGCGGACGATCAGACGATCGGACGCCTTCTTCGGACGACGCGTACGGCCCTCGGGCTTGCCCCAAGGCGACACGGGGTGACGACCACCGGACGTGCGGCCTTCACCACCGCCGTGCGGGTGATCAACCGGGTTCATAACGACACCACGGACGTGCGGGCGCTTGCCCTTCCAGCGCATACGGCCGGCCTTGCCCCAGTTGATGTTCGACTGCTCGGCGTTACCGACCTCGCCGATGGTGGCGCGGCAGGTGGCCTCGACGTTGCGGATCTCGCCGGAGGGCATACGCAGCTGGGCGAAGCGGCCTTCCTTAGCGACGAGCTGCACGGAGGTGCCAGCGGAACGGGCGATCTTAGCGCCGCCACCCGGGTAGAGCTCAACGGCGTGCACAACGGTACCCAGGGGGATGTTGCGCAGCTGCAGCGAGTTGCCGGGCTTGATGTCAGCGCCAACGCCAGCCTCGATCTGATCGCCCTGCTTGAGGCCGGTCGGAGCGAGGATGTAGCGCTTCTCGCCATCCGCGTAGTGCAGGAGGGCGATGCGAGCGGTGCGGTTGGGGTCGTACTCGATGTGAGCGACCGTTGCCGGGACGCCGTCCTTGTCGTGACGACGGAAGTCGATCACGCGGTACTGGCGCTTGTGGCCGCCGCCGCGGTGGCGGGAGGTCACGCGGCCGTTGTTGTTACGGCCACCGGTCTTGTGCAGCGGGCGCAGCAGCGACTTCTCGGGGGTGTCGCGGGTGATCTCGACGAAGTCAGAGACGGACGAGAAGCGACGGCCCGGGGTCGTGGGCTTGTACTTGCGAATTCCCATTGTTCAAATGTCCCTTCGGTCCTCAGGCCTGATCGCCGAAGATGTCGATGGTGCCCTCACGCACGGTGACGATGGCACGCTTGACGTCCTTGCGCTTACCGATCCCGTTGCGGGTGCGGTAGGTCTTGCCCTTGCGGTTCTGGGTGGCGATGGAACCGATCTTGACGCCGAAGATACGCTCCAGGGCAATCTTGATCTCGGTCTTGTTCGCGCGGGGGTCAACCTCGAAGGTGTACTTGCCCAGGTCCATGAGGGCGAGCGACTTCTCGGTGGTGACCGGCTTCAGGATGATGTCGCGGGGGTTCTTGCCCGCTTCAATCGTGCTCACTTGGTCTCCTCCTTGGTACCGAGGAAGGACTCAAGGGCGGCCTGCGTGAAGACGATGTCATCGGCGTCCAAGACGTCGTACGTGTTCAGCTGGTCGGCCCACAGAACGTGAACCTCGGGAACGTTGCGCAGGGACAGCGCGGTCAGTTCGTTGCCACGCTCGAGGACGACGAGAGCCTGACGGTCCTCGACGATCGCGCGCAGAGCGGCGAGAGCAGCCTTGGTCGAGGGCTTGTCGCCTTCGAACAGGGCGGTGACAACGTGGATGCGGTCGGCGCGCGCACGATCGGACAGAGCGGAGCGCAGAGCGCCCTGCTTCATCTTCTTGGGGGTGCGCTGGTCGTAGTCACGCGGCTGAGGGCCGTGGACGATGCCGCCACCGGTGAAGTGAGGCGCACGGATGGAGCCCTGGCGAGCGTTACCGGTGCCCTTCTGGCGGAACGGCTTCTTGCCGCCACCAGCGACCTCACCGCGGGTCTTCGTCGCGTGCGTGCCCTGACGGGCGGCCGCAAGCTGAGCGACGACAACCTGGTGCATCAGCGGAATGTTGGTGGGGACGTCGAAAATAGACCCGGGGAGAACGACGGAGCCCGCCTTCTTGCCCTTGAGGTCGATGACGTCAACGTTACGATCGTCAGCCATGATCACGCACCCTTCACGGAGGAGCGAACCAGGACAACGCCGTTCTTGGGGCCGGGGATGGCACCGCTGATGAGCAGCAGGCCCTTCTCGGTGTCGACGGCCTGGATCGTCAGGTTCTCAACAGTACGACGGTTGCCACCCATGCGGCCGGCCATGCGCAGGCCCTTGAAGATGCGACCGGGCGTCGCGCAGGCGCCGATCGAACCGGGCTTGCGGTGGTTGCGGTGCGCACCGTGGGAGGCGGAAACGCCGGCGAAGCCGTGACGCTTCATAACGCCGGCAAAGCCCTTGCCCTTGGTGGTGCCGGAGACGTCGACAGCCTGGCCAGCCTCGAAGGTGGCGGCGTCGAGCTCCTGGCCGAGCTCGTAAGAGTCATGCTCGGAGGTGCGAACCTCAACGAGGTGACGGCGCGGAGCAACTCCGGCCTTCTCGAAGTGGCCCTGCAGGGGCTTGGTGACCTTACGGGAGTCAATCTCACCGAAGCCAAGCTGGATAGCGGAGTAGCCGTCGACCTCTTCGGTACGAACCTGGGTGACGACGTTGGTGCCGACCTGCACGACAGTCAGGGGCACGAGGTGGCCGTCGGCATCCCAAACCTGGGTCATGCCGAGCTTGCGGCCGAGCAGCGCCTTGATGGGCGCGGCAGCGTGCTGCTTCTTGTTAGTCATTGCAGATGTCCTCAGAGCTTGATCTCGATGTTGACGTCCGCAGGCAGGTCGAGGCGCATGAGCGAATCGACGGCCTTGGGGGTCGGGTCGATGATGTCGATGAGCCGCTTGTGCGTGCGCATTTCAAAGTGCTCGCGGCTGTCCTTGTACTTGTGGGGCGACCGAATGACGACGAAAACGTTCTTCTCGGTCGGCAGCGGCACCGGGCCCACGACCGTGGCGCCAGCACGCTGTACGGTGTCCACGATCTTGCGCGCGGAGCTGTCGATGACCTCGTGGTCATACGACTTGAGCCGGATGCGGATCTTCTGTCCCGCCATGCCGTCTTACCTCTTCTCGTACAGATTCGCCGCCGGTCCCCGCACTCGGGCGTGTCGCAGCCGTTGTGCGCACGATTGCTCGCGCTGGACCGACGTCTTGTCCAAAGATCTTGGGCATATTGCCCGATCCATACGTGATGGCACGCATGGACCACCCCAGAGACGCTGAGGCAACCGTGCCATTCTGTCAGAGTTCCACCCGCGAGCACAAACCCTAAAGAGCGTTCTCGCATGTGAAACCACCGACAGATTGGCGTGGATGATGGCCTAAGCTGCGCAAAACAGCCCAGACCGTCACCAAGAAACTACCGTACCCCGCACTCGGGCGTGTCGCAACCGGTGATCGGTCACATTTCCATGAACGAGGCCGGGGCAGCCACGTGAATACGCCACGTAGCGCCGAAGCACAGTATGCCCATATGCCTCTTGAGCCACGGATGTCACAGAAGACTGAGCGCAGAGCATTCACGTACACACAGTGACTCCACGAGCAGAAACATTCACTCACGAGCCGAATAGCGAAAGGCCCCGCCTCTGAAAAGAGGCGGGGCCTTCAATGCCGCTGGATCAGCAGCGAATCAGATCTGAGAAAGACTCAGAAGTCGATTCACTTGATGATCTTGGTGACACGACCGGAACCAACGGTGCGGCCACCCTCACGGATGGCGAAGCCGAGGCCGGGCTCCATAGCGATCGGCTGGATCAGCTGGACGGAGATCTCGGTGGTGTCGCCAGGCATGACCATGTCGGTGCCCTCGGGGAGGGTGATGACGCCGGTCACGTCCGTGGTACGGAAGTAGAACTGCGGACGGTAGTTCGAGAAGAACGGGTTGTGACGGCCGCCCTCTTCCTTCTTGAGGATGTAGACCTGGCCCTCGAAGTCGGTGTGAGGCGTGATGGAGCCGGGAACGGCCACAACCTGGCCACGCTCGACCTCGTCGCGCTTGGTGCCGCGGAGGAGCAGACCACAGTTCTCGCCAGCCCAGGCCTCGTCCATCGACTTGTGGAACATCTCGATGCCGGTAACCGTGGTCTTCTGAGGCTCACGGATACCGAGGATCTCGACCTCGGAGTTGATGGGCAGCTTGCCACGCTCAACACGACCGGTGACGACGGTGCCACGACCGGTGATCGTGAAGACGTCCTCGATCGGCATGAGGAAGGGCTTGTCCATGTCGCGCTCGGGGGTGGGGATGTAGGAATCCACAGCCTCCATGAGCTCCTCGACCTTGGCAACCCACTCCGGGTCGCCCTCGAGGGCCTTCAGAGCGGACACCTGGATGATCGGGGCGTCGCGGTCGAAGTCCTGGGACTCGAGCAGGTCGCGGCACTCTTCCTCAACCAGCTCCAGCATCTCCTCGTCGTCGACCATGTCGGCCTTGTTGAGGGCGATGAGGATGGTGGGGACGCCGACCTGACGGGCGAGCAGAACGTGCTCGCGGGTCTGGGCCATGGGGCCGTCGGTGGCGGCGACCACGAGGATCGCGCCGTCCATCTGGGCCGCGCCGGTGATCATGTTCTTGACGTAGTCGGCGTGGCCGGGGGCGTCAACGTGCGCGTAGTGACGCGCCTCGGTCTGGTACTCGACGTGGGAGACGTTGATCGTGATACCACGATCGCGCTCCTCGGGAGCGTTGTCGACCTGATCGAAGGGGGTGAACTCGTTCAGATCCGGGTACTTATCGTGCAGCACCTTGGTGATAGCTGCCGTCAGCGTCGTCTTGCCGTGGTCAACGTGACCAATCGTGCCGATGTTGACGTGCGGCTTGGTGCGCTCAAACTTGGCCTTCGCCACTTGTGTCCTCCTGGACTCGGGTAGATATTCTCAGCCTACGGCTAGGTGCCACTTTAACACCCCTGGGGCTTGAGACCTACTGGGTTTACTTGTGTGTGAGGCGGCTCGCAGGGCAGGTCACCCTGCCCCACGAGCCCCCGGTGGGACTCAGTTGCCCCGAGACTTGCCGACGATCTCGTCCGCGACGGCGCGCGGAACCTCGGCATAGCTGTCGAACTCCATGGAGTAGACAGCGCGGCCCTGCGTCTTGGAGCGCAGGTCGCCAACGTATCCGAACATCTCGGACAGCGGCACCTGAGCCTTGACGACGCGCACGCCGTGCTGCTCGTCCATCGACGAGATCTGACCACGACGAGAGTTGAGGTCGCCGATGACATCGCCCATGTACTCCTCGGGAGTACGAACCTCAACGGCCATGATCGGCTCGAGGAGGACGGGGTTAGCCTTCTTAGCAGCTTCCTTCAGCGCCATCGAGCCAGCAACCTTGAACGCCATTTCGGAGGAGTCAACCTCGTGGTAGGCGCCGTCGAGCAGCGTGGCCTTGATGTCGACCATCGGGTAGCCGGCGAGAACGCCGGACTGCATGGCGTCCTTGATGCCCGCGTCGACCGACGGGATGTACTCGCGAGGAACGCGGCCACCGGTGACCTTGTCCTCGAACATGTACTCTTCCTCGGAGTCGGCCGGGAGGGGCTCCAGGGCGATGATGACACGCGCGAACTGACCGGAACCACCGGTCTGCTTCTTGTGCGTGTATTCGTACTTCTCGACCGCCTTGCGGATGGTCTCGCGGTAGGCAACCATCGGGTTACCCACGTTGGCCTCGACCTTGAACTCGCGACGCATACGGTCGACGATGATGTCGAGGTGGAGCTCACCCATACCACCGATGATGGTCTGGCCGGTCTCGGCGTCGAGCTCGACGGTGAACGTCGGGTCCTCTTCCGCCAGCTTCTGGATGGCGACGCCCATCTTCTCCTGGTCGGCCTTCGACTTGGGCTCGACGGCGACCTGGATAACGGGGGCGGGGAACGTCATCGACTCGAGGACGATCGGCTTGTCCATCGCGGACAGGGTGTCGCCGGTCGTGGTGTCCTTGAGGCCGATCACCGCGTAGATGTGGCCAGCGTGCGCCACGTCGACGGGGTTCTCCTTGTTCGAGTGCATCTGGAAGATCTTGCCGATGCGCTCCTTCTTGCCCTTGGTCGAGTTGAGGACCTGGGCGCCGGACTCGACCTTACCGGAGTACACGCGGATGAAGGTGAGCTTGCCGTAGAAGGGGTGAGCGGCGATCTTGAACGCCAGAGCGGAGAAGGGCTCGTTCTCGTCGGGCTTACGAACCTCGGTCTCTTCCTCGGTCTCAGAACCGGGGAGGAAGCCGCGAACGTCGCCGATGTCGAGCGGGGAGGGCAGGAAGTCCACGACGGCGTCGAGGACGGGCTGCACGCCCATGTTGCGCAGAGCGGTACCGCAGTAGACGGGGAACGCGCGCGAGGAGATGGTCAGGAGGCGGATGCCTTCCTTGATCTGCTCGAGCGTGAGCTCGCCGTTCTCCAGGTAAGCCTCGGTCAGCTCGTCGGAGCCCTCAGCGGCGGCCTCAACGAGCGCCTCGCGGTACTCTTCAGCCTTTTCCAGGTACTCGGCGGGGATCGGGCCGCGCTCGACGACGGAGCCGAGCGTGTCGTTGCCCTTGTCGTCCTTGGCCGGGTAGGTCAGGGCCTCCATGGTCAGCAGGTCGATGTTGCCGACGAAGTCGTTCTCGGCGCCCATCGGGAGCTGCATGACGATCGGGGTCGCGTGCAGGCGGTCGCGGATGGTACCAACCGAGAAGTAGAAGTCGGCGCCCATCTTGTCCATCTTGTTGATGAAGCAGATGCGCGGGACGTCGTACTTGTCGGCCTGACGCCACACGGTCTCGGACTGGGGCTCAACGCCCTCCTTGCCGTCGAACACGGCGACGGCGCCGTCGAGGACGCGCAGCGAGCGCTCAACCTCGACGGTGAAGTCAACGTGACCGGGGGTGTCAATGATGTTGATCTGGTTACCGTTCCAGAAAGAGGTAACGGCGGCGGACGTAATCGTGATGCCGCGTTCCTTTTCCTGTTCCATCCAGTCGGTCGTCGAGGCGCCGTCGTGCGTCTCGCCGATCTTGTAGTTGATGCCCGTGTAGAACAGGATTCGTTCCGTCACGGTCGTCTTGCCGGCATCGATGTGAGCCATGATGCCAATGTTGCGGACCTTGTTGAGATCCGTCAGCACCTCTAGTGCCACGAGTGTGGTTCCTTCGTTCGAAGTAATGGGTGTTCTTGCTGCGTGAGACGAGGCCCGGTTGCCCAGGCCTCGTCTTTAAATCACCAGCGGTAGTGCGCGAAGGCGCGGTTGGACTCAGCCATCTTGTGCATGTCCTCACGGCGCTTCACAGCGGCACCGAGGCCGTTGGAGGCGTCGAGGATCTCGTTGGCGAGACGCTCGGTCATGGTCTTCTCGCGACGCTGACGCGAGAAGTCGACCAGCCAGCGCAGGGCCAGCGTCGTGGCGCGCGCGGGGCGAACCTCGACGGGGACCTGGTAGGTCGCACCGCCGACGCGGCGGGAGCGGACCTCGAGGGCCGGACGAATGTTCTCGAGAGCGCGCTTGAGCACGGAGACGGGCTCCTGCTCGGTGCGCTCGCGAACGGTTTCAAGTGCGCCGTAGACGATGCGCTCGGCGACGGTCTTCTTGCCATCGAGGAGAACGCGGTTGACCAGCTGGGTCACGACCTTGGAGCCGTAAACCGGGTCATCGACGAGGGGGCGACGGGGAGCGGGGCCCTTACGAGGCATTACTTCTTCTCCTTCTTCGCGCCGTAACGGGAACGAGCCTGCTGACGGCCGCGGACACCCTGGGTGTCGAGCGAGCCGCGGACGATGCGGTAACGCACGCCGGGCAGGTCCTTCACACGACCACCGCGCACGAGCACGATCGAGTGCTCCTGCAGGTTGTGGCCCTCACCGGGGATGTAGGCGGTGACTTCGATGCCGGACGAAAGGCGCACACGAGCGACCTTTCGCAGAGCCGAGTTCGGCTTCTTCGGCGTGGTGGTGTACACACGGGTGCACACGCCGCGACGCTGGGGGGAGCCCTTCAGCGCGGGGGTCTTCACCTTCGCGCGCTTCGAGACACGTCCCTTGCGGACGAGCTGCTGAATGGTAGGCACTGGGTCTCCAGTTTCTTTCCGTCGGCGGCCTCCCCTCGCTTTAAGGGGCGGCCCTGATTGTCAGTCTTCCGCGACTGTTGTCACCCCCGTGTGGGCACACGTGTCCGCCTGGGGGCCGGCGCGCCATGATAACCATGAGGGTCAGAGAATGACGCCCGGAGCTCCGACGGACGGAGCCCGCTCCCGGTTTCCCGGGCACAGAGGTTCCACAGAAGCGGGAACCATCCTCAAGGATAGTGGGAAACGTCGCCGTTCGTCAAAGGGGGTGCATTGTGGTTCGCCCCTCATCGACGAGGCCGGGGCACAGGAGCGCTCAGATCGTTTCCTTCGCGCTCCCCTTGTGCATAGTGAAGGGCACGCCATGTTTCATTCGGGCGTGGCCGCTGTTATGTCAGTGCCGTGCAGAGGGACCCGCAGGCGCTTGCCTGCGGGCCCCTCCCCCACGGGTGAACGGCACTCAATGCCACCCGGGGATCATGCTCCGTCCGTCTGTTCCTGGATCGGTCACTCTTCCGCCTTCTCGGCCCGAGCCTCGCCGATCGACGCGTTGGGCTCGACGGTGATCACGGCCTCGGCTTTGCGCGCACGGTAGCGGCGGATCGCCACCACCTCAAGGCCAAGCAGCGACAGGATGAGGATTCCTGCAACCACCCAGGTGATGTATTCCCACGCGTTCCGGGTGACCTCGGGCTGGCCGTTCTCGTACATCCACGAGTTTGCGACCGTGTAGAGGATGTTGTGCGAGGCGCGACGCAGAGAGCTGACGCCCGCCGCATCCTGCACGTTGACCGTGGCGATCGGCATGTCGATCGTCGCGAGCATCAGGTCACCGCCGTTGCGCGTGATCTGGTCCGCGTTCTGGTATCCCATGCCCGCGAAGTAGTCGGTGAGGACCATGCCGCGGAAGCCCCACTCGTCGCGCAGGACGTTATTGAGCAGCGCAGAGTTCGCACCCGCGTACTCGGGGCCGATGTAGTTGAACGCGCTCATGATCGCGTGTGCGCCGCCGTCCTTGACGCCGATCTCGAAGGAACGCAGGTAGAT
The DNA here is from genome assembly GCF_000282935.1 of Actinomyces sp. ICM39. Classification (NCBI taxonomy): domain Bacteria; kingdom Bacillati; phylum Actinomycetota; class Actinomycetes; order Actinomycetales; family Actinomycetaceae; genus Actinomyces; species Actinomyces sp. ICM39. The sequence continues at coordinate 42,351 of NZ_ALCB01000141.1, read as the reverse complement.
TTCGCGCATTGCCTGCTCGTTCGTCCAGGTCGCCAGCATGTGCGTGCGGTTCGTTTCCTGGTCGTTGAGGGCGAAGTGCTTGAGGAATGCGTACACACCCTTGGCCTGGGCGCCCTTGATCTCCTCGGCGACCTGAGAGCCGGCCAGGACCGGATCCTCCGAGAAGTACTCGAAGTTACGGCCCGCGTAGGCGTAGCGGTGCGTGTTCGTGGCCGGCGCGTACCAGCCCGAGACCTGCATGTCGTGCGCCATCGTGCCGATCGCATCACCGAAGGAACGTGCGAGCTCCTTGTTGAAGGTGGCCGCAACGGATACCGCGGAGGGCAGGCCAATCGAGCCGACGCCCGTGAAGTTGTTGTTCAGCGAGGCGGGGCCGTCCACGTCGGAGACGCGCAGCTTGCCGATCGAGGAGATCGCCGGGGAGCCGTATCCACCCTTGGAGATGAGGGTGTTCATTTCCTTGACGGTGAGCTGGTCGAGGAGCTGATCCCACTTCGGGTCGTCGTAATCGAGGCCCGCGAGGTCACCCAGGACGAGGCCGTTCTTCGCCCCCGTGGTGGGCATCGTCGCACTGCTGTCAGCGTCGGCGGCTGCCGCGTCGTAGTTCGACGTCGCGAGGAACTTCTCCTTGCTGGCCTCGCTCATCTCGAAGTTCCTGGGGGCTGCGGTTGCCTCAGCGAGGTTGGCGAAGCGGCCTGCGCGCGACAGGTAGGTGACGTCACCCTTCGCGTCGTCGAACTGGTTGGTGGCCACGACCTTGTCGCCGTCGTGCGTATTGTCGGCGGTGTTGAAGGTCTGCGTCGCATCCACCGTGTAGGTCTTCTCATCGATGACGTCGTGCGAGTTGGTGCGCGCAGAGATCTTGTAGTCGCCAGCCTCGAGCACGTAGGCCTTCGCGTTCACCGAGTCGTAGGAGGCGAGCGAATCGCGGTTCCAGGTGACCGTCAGCGTCTGGGATTCGCCGGGCTCCAGCAGCTTCGTCTTCTCATAAGACAGCAGGTTCGCCGCAGCCTTTTCGATGCCACCATCCGTGTAAGGCGGGTTGTCATAGATCTGGACAATGTCCTTACCGGCGACCTGGCCCGTGTTCGTGACGGTCACGTCCGCGGACATGGTGCCCGTGGCCTCGTCGACCGAGATGTCACTCATCGACTGGGAGAACATCGTGTAGGACAGGCCGTAGCCGAAGGGGTAGACGACCTCGTTGCCGTAGTCGATGACGCCTTCAGCGGCAGCCGTCTCGTACCAGCGATAGCCAACGTAGATCGAGTCGTTGTAGTTGACGAAGGACGGCTGCGTCTGGGTGCCCTTGTTGAAGGGATCCTCCTGGGCGAACTCCGTCATGTTCGTGTACTGGAAGTCGCCGAAGTTGTTTGCAGCCGGGCCCGCCTTGATGTCACGCGGGAAGGTGTCGGGAGTCTTAGCGGAAGGGTTGACCTCGCCATCCAGGATGCGTCCCAGCGCGTTGAAGCCAACCTGGCCTCCGGGGATCGCCCACACGATCGCGTCGATCTCCGGGTCGTCCTGAAGGTCACCCAGCTGGAAGACGTTGGCAGCGTTGATAACGACGATCGTCTTCGTCGAGGTCTTCTTCGCCAGCTCGATCATGTCCTTCTCGGGACGCGTCAGCTCGAGGTAGCCCTGGCCATCCTCGAAGTCCGCGACCTCCTCGGAGTTGTTCGTGTAGCTGAAGTAGGGGTTGTCAGCCATCTCCTGGTTGACGTCGCGGGGCAGGTCGAAGCCCTCGCCGCCCGAACGGGCGATCGTCACGACTGCGGTGTCGCCGAAGGCGGCGGCGTTGGAGAGCAGGTCGTCAGAGTACTTGTCCTGCGTGGGCTCGGGCAGCGACCAGTCAGCCTTGAACATGCCGACCTCGGGGCGCTCAGCGCGGTAGGCGGTGTACAGGTTCGTCAGCTCATCATTCGTGGTGAAGCCAGCGTTGTGCAGGCCATCAAGCAGGGTCGTTGTCGGGTTGTCCTTCGACAGCGAGCCGGAGCCGGTGCCGCCGTAGATCGGGTTCGTCGAGCCCCAGCCCCACACGTTGATCGCGGAGCCCTTGGCGAGAGGCAGGGCACCGCCCTGATTCTTCAGGAGGACCATGCCCTCGTCGGAAATGTCGTTGCCCAGATCTTCCACCTGAGCTTTCGACGCATCCGTCAGCGCGCCGGTGCCGGCCGCTAGGTCGAGCACCGTCTTGAAGCCGCCGTACAGCATCGACACGACAGCCACGACGACGGCGATGAACGCCGCGACCCAGGCCGTCGAGCGCGTGAGCTTGCGGGCAGGCTTGCCCATCTTGAAAACAGCGAGGGAGACGATGATGGCGAGCGCCAGCGCCACGCCGATGACGATCAAGGGGACCTTGATCGACTCAACCATCTTCCACACATCAGACCAGTTGATGGAAAGCATTGTTGATGTCCTCTTTCAGTTCCGAAACCCTGCATCCCAGAGCCAGACCAGCTCCCTTGCCTTCCCTGTGTATGTCTCCATCGACGCAGGTCGCCGCAGACCAGAGGGCAGATGGGAACCGCCACCACCTATTCAACCGCACGGTCGGCCCCTCGAGGTGGGACCTCGTGTGTTCTGTCGGATTGCGCGCACAATCTGTCGGAATGGACAGCCTGGCACCCCGCAGGCTTCGCCGCCTACGCGGAAAGCGACTCTCCCCGCCACCGACTAGGGCGTTCACAGGGGATGCGCGAGGGCCCGGCCCCCTCGCGGGGACCGGGCCCTGTCACGCTATCGACCGGTTCTCCGATCAGCGTGCGCGGCGCCTCGCCACGACGAGGCCGACGCCGGCGACGCCGAGCAGGCCAACGAGCGCGATGGCAACGCCGGTGTTCGCGCCGGTGCTGGCCAGCTTGTTACCTTCAGTGCTCGTGCCACCCGCAGGTTGGGGCTGCTCGGCAGTCGGCTGCGGCTGCTCAGCGGTGGGCTGCGGCTGCTCGACAGTCGGCTGGGGCTGCTCGGGAGTCGGCTGGGGCTGCTCAGGGTTCGGAAGCTCGGGGAAATCGCACGTCGAAGACGCCGAGGTATCGGACTCGGCGATGGCTGCGCCACTCGTCGTCGTCCCCGAGATCTTCACAAGCGGCGTCACCGCAGCGCTGCCGGTGATAAGGAACGAGAACTTCACCGACCCGTTGGCGGGAAGCTCGAGATCCTTGAAGGTCAGAACCTTACCCGCGACCGTCGGCTCGGGGGCACCGCTGGCCGACCGGGGAACGTAGGTGGCATCGTCCGACAGTGTCGCAATGACCGTCTGAACCGACTTGACATCACGGTTCGGGTTCGTGATCGTCACTCCGATGGTGCGCGTCGCGGTGGAGTCGGCGCCCGGCTGGGCGACGGCGCATGTCGCGGAGGACAGCGCGACCTGGCCCTTCGGCGAGAAGGAGGTGATGAGAGAGTAGTCGGCCGTCGTATTCGGCTCGAGCGTACGAGTCCAGCTCAGAGCCATACCGTTGTCCCGGTTGGAATGCGCTCCCTCAAGCATGTTGGGCAGCGGCGCGCGATCCTTGAGCTTACCCCAGACCTCGTAGAAGGCACCGTAGTAGTAGTTCGAACCGGCGGTCGTCGGGACGAACTGCTCGACTCGACCACGATCCGTATGCTCGCCGGTTTCCGAATCCTTCGCTCGGCAGATGACCGTCCCCGTGTTCGCGTCGTACTCGCCAAAGCCGTAATCGTCGTCCTGGAGGTAGCAATCCGCCGCGTGGTAAAGCGTAAAGTCCCGAGCAGCATCCGAAATGTTCTTCACCGACGAGGTCGTCGCGTAGAATTCATTGCCCGTGGAGTAGGTGTCCGTCTGCGTGATCTCGAATCCACCGCCGCGAACGACAGTCGTGAGGACCCACGGATCGGCTTGAGTGCCCGTTCCTGACTTCGTTTGCGAGACCGGCGTCCAGGCGATCGCACTCATAGACCGTGCCTGACGCGAATTCAGCTCCCCCGGACCGAACAGCTCAGATCCCACAGCGAGGAACGTTCCACAGTCGGCTGGATCCGTAGTGGAGTTAGCGTTGTAGAACTCGTTATACCTATCGCCCTTGTAGTTGATCGAGCAGTTGAGCGTGTCGGAGATGGCAATCCGAACGAGCGGTCCGTCCGTATCCTCAATCGTGGGACCAGCCGCAAGGGCCGCCAACGGGTTGAGAACGAGGGTCGCGGAGCCGAGCGCAGCAATGACCAGTTTCTTGGACAGGCGCATGAGGAGACATCCTTAAGCGTTGATGGATATTGTGCAACCAATCTAGCATCCGTATGACAGCTTTCCAAATGGTTGAACTTTCATGTTTGACCGTCGCAGCTGGCACTCAATCTGCGTCACCGTTAGACATCCCCGGCGCGCTCAGGGCGAGCAAGCAGGCACGACAAGGGGCCCCGGCCTCGTCACGTTCTCACGGACGAGGCCGGGGCCCCAAGCGGTCACGAACCGGATTACTCGCGGAAGTTCATGCCAAAGTCGATGGCGCCCAGCGCGTCGAGGAAGTCCTCGGACACGGAGCCGTCACCGAAGTCGGCCTCGGAGTAGTTCGAGTTCGCCATGGCCTCAGCCGTCGGCTCGACGATGACGTCGTTGTAGCGCGACAGGCCGGTGCCAGCCGGGATGAGCTTACCGAGGATGACGTTCTCCTTGAGGCCCACCAGGGAGTCCGACTTGCCGTTCATGGCGGCCTCGGTCAGGACCTTGGTGGTCTCCTGGAAGGACGCGGCCGACAGCCACGAATCCGTGGCCAGCGACGCCTTCGTGATACCCATCAGCATCTGGCGACCGGAGGCGGGCTGGCCGCCCTCGGCTGCGACGCGACGGTTCTGCGTCAGGTACGCCATGCGGTCGACGAGCTCGCCGGGCATGAACGTCGTGTCGCCGGGCTCCAGGATGGTGACGCGGCGCAGCATCTGACGGACGATGACCTCGATGTGCTTGGCGTGAATGCCCACGCCCTGGTCGCGGTACACCTTCTGGACCTCGTCCACGAGCATCTTCTGGGACACGTTGCGGCCCATGATGCGCAGGATTTCCTTGGGATCCAGCTGGCCCTCGGTCAGCGGGGTGCCGGCCTCGATGTGCTGGCCCTCGGAGACGAGGAGCTTCTGGCGACGCGAGACCTCGATGACCAGGTCTTCCTTGCCGTCGTCACGGGTGATGACGACCTTACGGGCGCTCGGGTCTTCGTCGTCGATGTGGACGCGGCCGGCGGCCTCGTTCATCTTCGCCTCGACCTTCGGGCTGCGGGCCTCGAAGAGTTCCTGAACACGGGGTAGACCCTGCGTAATATCCGCAGCGGAGGCAGCGCCACCGGTGTGGAACGTACGCATCGTCAGCTGCGTACCGGGCTCACCAATCGACTGGGCGGCGATAATGCCGACGGCCTCGCCGATGTCGACCTGCTTGCCGGTGGCCAGCGAGCGACCGTAGCAGGCCGCACAGGTGCCGACCTGCGACTCACAGGTAAGGACGGAACGGCAGACGATCTGCGCAACGCCGGCAGCGACGAGCTCAGCGAGCTGGTCGTCACCCAGGTCGGTGCCCGCGGGCATGACGACCTCTCCGGCCTCGTTCACCGCGTCACGGGCGAGGTTACGGGCGTAGGCGGTCGTCTCGATGGTCTCGGACGCCTCCCACTCACCGAACTCGTTCTTGTGAGCGATGTCGATCTTCAGGCCGGCGCGGGTGCCACAGTCGGCCTCGCGGACGATGACGTCCTGCGAGACGTCGACCAGACGACGGGTCAGGTAGCCCGACTCGGCGGTACGCAGAGCCGTATCGACCAGGCCCTTACGGGCGCCGTGCGTGGCGATGAAGTACTCGAGAACCGTCAGGCCCTCGCGGTAGTTCGCCTTAATGGGCTGCTCGATCAGCTTCTGCTTCGGGTCGGACACGAGGCCACGCATACCGGCGATCTGCTGAACCTGCGACCAGTTACCACGAGCACCGGAGTTCACCATGCGGTACACGGTGTTGCGCTCGGAGAAGTTCGCGCGCATGTCCTCGGCGACCTCTTCGGTGCACTGCAGCCACAGCTTCACGAGCTCCTCGTAACGGGTCTCCTCGAGGATGATACCCGTCTCGAACTGCTCGACGATCTCGGCGGCCTTGGCCTCGTAGCGGGCCAGGATCTCGCGCTTACGCGGCGAGGCCTGAATGTCGGAGAACGCAATCGTGATGCCCGACCAGGTCGACCAGTGGAAGCCGGCCGACTTGAGTGCGTCGAGGCAGTCCGCCACGAGCACGTTCGGGTAACGCTGGGTCAGCGTGTTCACGATGTTACCGAGCTGCTTCTTGCCGACGACCTCGTTGACGAACGGGTAGTCGGTGGGCAGCTGCTCGTTGAAGATCGCGCGGCCGAGGCTGGTCTCGAGGATCAGCTCATCGCCGGGCTCCCAGCCCTCGGGGGCTTCCCAGCCCTCGGGCGGCACGGTGCCGTCGGCGAAGCGGATGCGCGCGGTCGCGTTCAGGTGCAGGTTGCCGGCGTCGTACGCCATCTGGGCTTCCGCCTGGCTGGAGAAGTACGGAATCACGGGGTTTCCGTCTTCGTCCTTCTCGACGGGCACCGACGGGTCGGGCGTCGAGGTCAGGTGGAACAGACCGATGATCATGTCCTGCGACGGCATCGCCACGGGGCGGCCGTCGGAGGGCTTGAGGATGTTGTTCGTCGACAGCATGAGGATGCGGGCCTCGGCCTGCGCCTCAGCGCCCAGCGGCAGGTGGACTGCCATCTGGTCGCCGTCGAAGTCGGCGTTGAAGGCGCCACAGGCGAGGGGGTGCAGCTGGATAGCCTTACCCTCGATCAGCTGGGGCTCGAACGCCTGGATGCCGAGGCGGTGCAGCGTAGGTGCACGGTTCAGCAGCACGGGGTGCTCGCGGATGACGTCGTCGAGGACGTCCCACACCTCGGGGCGCTGACGCTCAACCTTGCGCTTGGCAGCCTTGACGTTCTGCGCGTAGTTCTTCTCAACCAGGCGCTTCATGACGAAGGGCTTGAACAGCTCCAGGGCCATCTGCTTGGGCAGACCACACTGGTGCAGCTGCAGCTGCGGGCCGACGACGATAACGGAACGACCCGAGTAGTCGACGCGCTTACCGAGCAGGTTCTGACGGAAACGACCCTGCTTACCCTTGAGCATGTCCGAGATCGACTTCAGCGGACGGTTGCCCGGGCCCGCGACGGGGCGGCCACGGCGGCCGTTGTCGAAGAGGGCGTCAACGGACTCCTGAAGCATGCGCTTCTCGTTGTTGACGATGATCTCGGGGGCGCCCAGCTCAAGCAGACGCTTGAGTCGGGTGTTGCGGTTGATGACGCGACGGTACAGGTCGTTGAGGTCGGAGGTCGCGAAGCGGCCGCCGTCCAGCTGAACCATCGGGCGCAGGTCCGGCGGGATCACGGGGATCTTGGTGAGGACCATCGAGGCCGGCGAGTTGCCGGTCGCAACGAAGGCGTTGATGACCTTCAGGCGCTTGATGGCGCGGGCCTTGCGCGGGCCGGAGTCAGAGGCGATGGTCTGACGCAGCGCGGCGACCTCGGTCTCCAGGTCGAAGGTTTCCAGGCGCTTCTGGATGGCGGCAGCGCCCATGTCACCCTTGAAGTAGGTGCCGTAGCGGGCCACCATCGCACGGTAGAGGCGCTCGTCGCCCTCAAGGTCGCCGACCTTGAGGTCCTTGAAGCGCTCCCACACGGCCTCGAGGCCTTCGATGTCGCCGTCGAAGCGGCGGCGAATCTTGGCCATCTCGCGTTCACCCTGCTTGCGAGCGCGCTCGCGCTCGGCCTGCGAGGCGCCGTCCTTTTCCAGGGCGGCCATGTCGGACTCGAGCTGCTCCGCGAAGTCGTTGATCGTCGCGTCGCGGTTGTTCTCCATCTGCTTCTTCTGCACCTCGAGTTCGGCGCGCAGTTCAGCCAGATCCTCGTGGCGACCCTTTTCGTCGACCTCGGTGATCATGTAGGCAGCGAAGTAGATGACCTTCTCGAGGTCCTTGGGCGCGAGGTTGAGCACGTAGCCCAGGCGCGAGGGAACACCCTTGAAGTACCAGATGTGCGTGACAGGGGCGGCCAGGTCGATGTGACCCATGCGCTCACGGCGGACGCGGGAGCGAGTGACCTCAACTCCACACTTCTCGCAGATGATGCCCTTGTAACGCACGCGCTTGTACTTGCCACACGCGCACTCCCAGTCGCGGGTGGGGCCGAAGATCTGCTCACCGAACAGACCGTCGCGCTCGGGCTTGAGCGTACGGTAGTTGATGGTCTCCGGCTTCTTAACCTCACCGTGGCTCCAGACGGCGATATCGTCGCCGGTGGCCAGGGTGATCTTCAGGCTGTCGAACGTTTTGGCGTCCAGCAAAGTTATCTCTCCCTATCAGATCGCATCGATGGTCGCCGCAGCGTTCGGACGAGCATCAAGGGTGATGCCCAGGTCCTCACGCGCATTGAAGTCTTCGTCCTGCTCACGCAGGTCAATGACGTTGCCGGCCGCGTCGAGAGCTTCGACGTTCAGGCACAGCGAGCGCATTTCCTGGATGAGGACTCGGAAGGACTCGGGGATGCCGGGCTCGGGGATGTCCTCGCCCTTAACGATGGCCTCGTACACCTTGACGCGGCCGGTGGTGTCGTCCGACTTGATGGTCAGCAGCTCCTGGAGGGCGTAGGCGGCGCCGTAAGCTTCCAGGGCCCACACCTCCATCTCGCCGAAGCGCTGGCCGCCGAACTGGGCCTTACCGCCCAGCGGCTGCTGCGTGATCATCGAGTACGGACCCGTGGAGCGGGCGTGGATCTTGTCGTCGACCAGGTGGTGGAGCTTGAGCATGTAGGTGTAGCCCACCGAGATCGGGTACGGGAACGGCTCACCGGAGCGGCCGTCGAACAGGCGCGCCTTGCCCTCGTAGTTGGTGAGGACGTCGCCGTCGCGGTTCGGGTTCACGTTGCGCAGCAGGCCCGCGAGCTCGTCGGCCTCGAGGCCGTCGAACACGGGGGTAGCAACGGGCGTGCCGGGCTCGGTCTTGATGCCGTCGGCGGGCAGGTGCGCCGCCCACTCTTCGCCGGCCTCGACAGCGGCCGAGGCATCCCAGCCCTGGTGGGCGAGCCAACCGAGGTGGTACTCGAGCACCTGACCGACGTTCATTCGGCCGGGGACACCCAGCGGGTTGAGGATGATGTCGACGGGCGTGCCGTCGGCAAGGAAGGGCATGTCCTCAACCGGGAGGATCTTGGACACGACGCCCTTGTTACCGTGGCGGCCGGCCATCTTGTCGCCGATCGTGATCTTGCGTCGCTGGGCGACGTAGACGCGCACGGTCTGGCGGACGCCGGGGTTGAGGTCGTCTTCGTCGTCGTTGAATTCGCGGACGCCGATGACGATGCCCTCTTCACCGTGGGGGACGCGCAGGGAGGTGTCGCGCACCTCGCGGGCCTTCTCACCAAAGATGGCGCGCAGCAGGCGCTCTTCGGAGGTCAGCTCGGTCTCACCCTTCGGGGTGACCTTACCGACGAGGATGTCGCCGGCGGTGACCTCGGCGCCGATGCGGATGATGCCGCGCTCGTCCAGGTCAGCGAGGGATTCCTCGGAGACGTTGGGGATATCGCGGGTGATCTCTTCTTCACCGAGCTTGGTCTCGCGGGCGTCGACCTCGTACTCCTCGATGTGGATCGACGTGAGGATGTCCTCTTCCACGACGCGACGGCTCAAGATGATGGCGTCCTCGTAGTTGAGGCCTTCCCACGACATGTAGGCGACGAGGAGGTTCTTGCCGAGCGCGACCTCACCGTTGGAGGTGGCGGGGCCGTCGGCCAGGACGTCGCCGACCTCGACGCGGTCGCCCTCGTCCACGATAACGCGCTGGTTGGTGCAGTTACCGGGGTTGGAGCGCTCGAACTTCTCGAGGCGGTAGGAGTCGCGGCCGCCCTCGTCCGTGGAGACGACGATCAGGTCCGCGGAGACCTCGGAGACGACGCCGGAGTGCGCGGCGAGGATCATTTCGCCGGAGTCATGCGCGGCGCGCATCTCCATGCCGGTGCCGACCAGCGGGGCTTCCGTGGTGAGCAGCGGCACGGCCTGACGCTGCATGTTCGCGCCCATGAGGGCTCGGTTAGCGTCGTCGTGCTCGAGGAAGGGAATGAACGCCGCGGCGACGGACACCATCTGACGTGCGGAGACGTCCATGTAGTCGACGCGATCGCGGGCGATCAGGGTCGGGTCGTCGCCGGCAACACGGCACAGGACGTCGTGCTCGGCGAAGGAGCCGTCGGCCTCGAGGGGCGACGAGGCCTGGGCGATGTAGTGGCCCTTCTCGTCGTCCGCGGTGAGGTAGCGGATTTCGTCGGTGACCTTGCCGTCCTTGACGACGCGGTAGGGCGTCTCAATGAAACCGAAGGGGTTGATGCGCGCGAAGGTCGCGAGCGAGCCGATGAGGCCGATGTTCGGGCCTTCAGGGGACTCGATCGGGCACATACGACCGTAGTGCGAGGGGTGGACGTCTCGAACTTCCATGCCCGCGCGGTCACGCGACAGACCGCCGGGACCCAGGGCCGACAGACGGCGCTTGTGGGTCAGGCCGGCGAGGGGGTTGTTCTGGTCCATGAACTGCGAGAGCTGGGAGGTTCCGAAGAACTCCTTGATCGCGGCCACGACGGGGCGGATGTTGATCAGCGTCTGGGGCGTGATCGAGTCCGTCTCCTGGGTGGTCATGCGCTCGCGCACGGTGCGCTCCATGCGGGCGAGGCCGGTGCGGACCTGACCCTGGATGAGCTCGCCGACGGCGCGGATGCGACGGTTGGCGAAGTTGTCGATGTCGTCGACCTCAACGCGGACCTCGACGGCCTCGCCATTGCGGGTGCCGGCGAAGGTCTTGTCGCCCTGGTGCAGGGCGAGGAGGTACTTGACGGTCGCGACGATGTCCTCGAGGGACAGGGTCGAGGCCTTGGGGTCGGCTTCGATGGCCAGCTTCTTGTTGATCTTGTAGCGGCCGACCTTGGCGAGGTCGTAGCGACGAGAGTCGAAGTAGAAGTTGTTGAGCAGCGTCTGGGCGGCGTCGACGTTCGCGGGCTCGCCGGGGCGCAGCTTGCGGTAGATGTCGAGCAGGGCCTCTTCCTGCGTGGCGACCGTGTCCTTCTCGAGGGTCTCGAGGAGGACGGGGTAGGCGGCGAAGGTTTCGCGAATCTCGGATTCGGTCATGCCGATGGCCTTGAGGAAGTGGGTCACCGACTGCTTACGCTTGCGGTCGATGCGCACGCCGACGGCGTCGCGCTTGTCGATCTCGAACTCGAGCCATGCGCCGCGCGAGGGGATGATCTTCGCGCCGAAGGTCTCCTTGTCCGACGAGCGGTCCGAGAGCTTCTCGAAGTACACGCCGGGGGAACGCACGAGCTGGGAGACGACGACACGCTCGGTGCCGTTGATGATGAAGGTACCGCGGGGGGTCATGAGCGGGAAGTCGCCCATGAACACGGTCTGGGACTTGATTTCGCCGGTTTCGTAGTTCATGAACTCGGCGGTCACGTACATCGGTGCGGAGTACGTGTAGTCCTTCGCCTTGGCTTCCTCCATGGAGTACTTGGGGGATTCGAGGCGGTGGTCGTGGAACGACAGGCTCATGGTGCCTGCGACGTCCTCAATGGGGGAAATCTCGTGGAAGATTTCTTCGAGGCCGGAGACGTCGGGGACGTCGCCTTGGCCAGATGCCTGTGCGGCTTCGACGCGGGCCTTCCACGCGTCGTTGCCCAGCAGCCAGTCGAAGCTTTCGACCTGCAGGCCCAGCAGATTGGGGGCCTGGAGGGGTTCACGAAGCTTGGCGAACGAGATGCGGTGCTTGGGCTGTTTGGCGGTGCTGTTGGCAGCCAAAGGGGATCCTTCCCTGCATGAACGGTGCGCACGCTGCCTTATCACCCATTATCTGACGCGTCCTGGTCCGTCAAGCGCCTGTTACGACGGCTGGATACGGGTCACCTCGGGCATGATAAGGCGCAAATACTCAGGCTACCGTGAGTCGCATCGCGAGTCAAGGCAGCGTGTGATATGTGCAGGGTTTCACGGAAACGAGGCCGTGGCCAGCTTGTTCGTCAGGTGCGACGCTGGCAGTACCCGGGCTTGGGTGGTGGTGCCCCAAGTCGGGCTTGAACCGACGACCCACGGATATGTCTCGGTTTTCCGCGATTATTCTGTACTGGCAACCCTGGTAATCCTCGATATTCTTGCGCATTTGCCAGCATTGCCACTGATGCCAGCGTTACCGGCACAGCCAGCTACGCCAGCATTGCCACTATTACCAGCAGCGGACGTTGCGTCCCGTTGTTTCCGCGTAGATGAAAACGTTGAGGACCATGAGCACTCACCGTCATCATGTCTTGGAACTGCCGACGCCTCTCATGTGGGAGGGGCACGTTGACAACTTCATCGTCTTCCTGCGCTCTCAAGGGCTCGTTGCGACCTCAATCCGCACCAAACGCAACCATGTACTCCAACTGGCTCGTGCGTTCCCCGATATTCCTCCCACAGAACTCGATCCCGGATCCCTGGTGGAGTGGTGCGGTACACGAGCGTGGGCTAATGAAACGAGGCATGCCTACTACAGCACGTTCCGGAGGTTCTTCGGGTGGCTCGACTCCAGACACCACTGTGGCAATATTTCCTCGGTTCTCCCCCGCATACGTCGTCCCTCTGGGACACCGCGCCCCATCCCTGATTCCATCTTGGTGGATTGTGTCGATCACGCGAGTCCACGTGACGCCCTCATCCTGCGGTTGGCCGCCGAGGCTGGCCTGCGGTGCGTGGAGATCGCTCAGGTCGAGGTTGGCGATGTCTACGAGGGCGCCGACGGGTGGGATCTTTTTGTGCGAGGAAAGGGCGGTCGCACGCGGACCGTGCCGATCACAGCCGACCTGGCCCAGGCAATCATTACACGCTGCACAACAACTGGACAGTACGCATTTCCTGGACGTTGCGGCGGACATATGGCCGCCAATTCAGTCTCGCAGATCGGGCGCCGGGTTTTGCCTGGCACCTGGACACTGCACAAGCTACGCCATCGGTACGCAACGAAGGCGTATTCCGCAGAACATGATCTGCTCATTGTTCGTGAGCTCCTGGGCCATGCATCACTCCAGACGACTGTCCGTTATATCGCGCCATCCCCTCGAGCTCGCGACGCGGTTCTCGATGCAACCCGCGTTCAATCGCCAGCATCTCCAAACAACCCGATATTGCCAGCACCGCCAGCCTAACCGGCACGGCTGGCAATGCCAGCCGCTAACAGCCCCAACGATTTCAGAGAAATGAGAAACCATCATGCACGTCATCGCAATCGCCAATCAGAAGGGTGGAGTCGGCAAGACGGTGACCACCTTCCACCTTGCCAACGCCCTGGCCCACGTCGGTCACCGCATCCTGGTCGTCGACCTGGATCCCCAGGCCAACGCCAGCTCTCTGCTGGCTTCCCCTCCCTTGGTTGAGAATCAGGCTGGTGTGGCCAACGCCCTGTCAACACGCTCCGACCTTTCACTCCCCGACGTCATTACAACCACCATGTGGGAGCGCGTGTTCCTCGCTCCGTCGGGAGGTGAGACCTTGGCAGCTGTGCGCGACGAACTCGTCATTGCGGGCCCTGGCCGCGAGGCGAGGCTCGGCGAACAACTCGCCCTCATCCATGAAGACTTTGACGTCGTTCTGATCGACTGTGCACCGGCTTTAGATCTACTGACCTCGAACGCGTTAGCCGCGGCCGACGGCGTACTCATCGTCACCCAATCGAAGCTGCTGTCGACAACAGGCCTGGCACATCTGCTCAACACGATCAGTGTTGCGCGGCACTACCTCAATCCGACTCTATGCGTCGTTGGGGTCCTGGTAAACATGCACGAGGCGGGTACTGTCGCTGGCTCGCATTGGCTTGACGACGTGCGAGAAGCCTGCAGGTCGAAAGGACTTCCTCTGTTCGACCCACCAATCCCCCGGCGCGTGGTGATCTCCGACGCTGCGGAGGCCCAAATGGGCCTCGATGAGTACCCCGGCGCCCCAGCCGAGTTGTTGGAGACTTACGCGCACCACGCCGCAACCATGCTCACCAACCTCGAGGAGAACGGCCAATGACTCCGCGTAGGCCAACACCGATCAAGTCAGACCTCAGCACGGGTCCCGCTGCTGTTATTACACCCCCACAGGAGACGACATCTACCAGCCGTGCCACACGTGCCAGCAAAGCCGCCAACACCGGCAATGCTGGCAATGCCAGCGATACGGATGAGCGTATTGTCAAGGTGACCGCGCGAGTGAGCGCCGACATTGCTGGCCGGTGTCGCGCGGCGTACATCGACGGCGTGCTCGAGGGGGGACCCGCCTCATTCGAGGCGTGGATCGTCGAGGCAATGACTGTCGCACTCGCTCGGGCAGAGAAGAAGCGGGGGCGCAGGTATGAGCCGCTTGCAGCAGACAGGATTCCCAAGGGGCGACGGTAGGCTTGGTTTCCAAGCAACGTGCTTCCCATCGAAGAACCTCGATGGGAGGAAAGGGAGGGTGAACATGGACTTTCAAGGGTGTCTTAGTCTACTGGGAGTCATTGGCGGCTTGGTTTCCGCCGCCTGCGCCGTCGTTTCGGTGTTTCAGGCGCGCAAGTCAAAGGAAGAGAGAGAAGTAGCTGAGAAGGTGGCCCAATCTCTGGAGGTGCTGGCAGATGCCTCCGCAAGGCAACAGCAAGCACCACCGTGGGAATTGCGCTGGACCGGCGGTGATCGTTATCTACTGGTGAACACGGGTGCGGACACTGTTAACGATGTAATCATTGAATGCCCCCTGGAACCTGTTCGCTTCACCGTTGAGGGTGGCCAAGGCCCGAGGAGTATTGACTCTAACGCGTCTGTCTCCTTCATCTATGCAACATCGCTGCAGGCGCGTGGATCAAGAAGTATCCGCATACGCTGGACACGACTCGATGGAACTAGCGATACATGGCAGTCCTCGCTTCCTCCAAAACATCACTGACACTGCTCAAGAGAGGGCGGACACCCCACAGTTAAATGCCAGCAATGTCGGCATTGCCAGCACTGCCAGCAATGGGATGTGGTGTCAGTGCCGTTGATGGGTGTGCGTGAGAGAATTGGGGGGCCTCCGCGGCGTCGACCCCGGACCAGCAGTATTCCTGCCGGGGAGTTGACACCGACGAGAGGAGGTGACTGGGTCATGGCGAAAGACAGGCGACCGCTTCGAGCGAGGCGATCGGGTCTAGATGGGAAGCAGAAAGCCCAGATCGCTGTAGCAGTGGTAACGACACTGCCGCAGCTGATCTGGGCGATTGCATTCCTGCTCAGCGCTCTCATCGGGCACTGAGACCAGCCCGGATACCCGGGGAGTCGGACAGGTGACGCTGTTCGGCTCCCCTTTAGTATGCCACATTGGCGTGGCCACGCAGAAGGGGGGCGTGTGCGTTCACGGTGTTACGGGGAGGGGCGAAGGAGGAATCATGATGAACCCTACCCCGGATACCCCGACGCTTACGATCTACACGACGCCGAATTGCCCGTCGTGTCGTCTCACGCGCCAGGCGTTGGATCGCGCTGGTATCACCTATGAGGTGATTGACCTGAGCGGGCGCCCGGATCTCGTCGAGCAGATGCGCAGCGAGGGACTGCTGCAGGCTCCAATCCTTGACGATGGCACCTCGAGGAGCGCGGGTTTTCGCCCCGATCGGATTCGCGCGATCGTTGATGCCGCTACGCCAGCGCGCCTGACTGTTCAAGGAGCTCAGGTCCATGTGCCCGCTCCGGCGGCCGAGGTGCAGGCTCATCGAGGCAGGGCACTGTGAAGAAGGGGCTGGGTGTCTTTTTTGTCGCGCTTTTTGTGCTTCCTGGAGCAGCTCTGATGCCTGTTGCGATGCTCAGTGAGTCGAATGCGCATACTGGGAACACTCGAGGTGGGAGTGGGCGTGTGTCGGGGGTGCCTGAGGAATACCAGGATGTGGTGTGGCGCGCTGGCCAAGCGTGCGACGTTGTGTCGCCGTCGCTGATCGCGGCACAAGCCGACCATGAGTCGGCGCACACGTGGGACCCACAGATTACGAGCCCGGCCGGGGCTCGGGGGATCTCTCAGTTCATGCCAGGCACGTGGGCCACCCATGGTCATGATGGGGATGGGGATGGGCGAGCTGACATCACCAACGGGGCTGATTCGATCTATTCGCAGGGCCTGTACATGTGCGAGCTTGCTCAGAACGTTGACTCCTGGCTTGCCTCCGGCCTCGTCTCAGGGGATCGCGTCGACCTGACTCTCGCGGCATATAACGCGGGGCCGGGCGCGGTGAGGTCCTGGGGTGGGATTCCACCGTTTAAGGAGACGCAGGGGTATGTGAAGAGTATTCGTGAGGCGCAGGCTAGTTTTGTTGAGACAGTGACCTCGGAGCCCTCGGGCGACGGCACACTTCTTGCGCAGGCGCGTACCCACATGGGTACTCCCTACGTGTGGGGTGGGGAAACCAGCGCTGGCGTTGACTGCTCGGGCCTCATCGTGCTGTCTTATGCTGAGCTCGGCCACCCGTTCCCGGCATCGGTGCGCACAGCCGATCAGATCACCAAGTACTCTGACGCGGCACCGATCGCCCGCGATCAGCTTGTCGTTGGCGATATGATCGGGTTCTCACACACGCCGGGAGGCTACGTTGACCATATCGGTGTCTATGCCGGCACAGACGCGGCTGGGCACCCGATCATGGTGCATGCACCCGATGTTGGAGGCGTTGTCGAAGAGACGCGCCTTGATACGCCGTATTGGCAGGGTATGACGTGGTGGCCGATTCGCCGGACGGTGTGAAATGGACGCAGGTGTGCATGCGATGGGGGATGATCACGGTATGAGCATCGACGACGAGTCTCACCGCAAACCGAGCCCGTTCCGGTCCGCGCAGGAGAGCAGTGACCCCGTGGCACCTCGCGCCTTGTCGATTGATGAGGAGTGGGCGGTGATCATGGCCCTCGAGGAGGAACGGGGCCGCGCACACGCGCCTGAGCAGACAGCCGTTGCAGCGCCAGCGGCCACACAGGAGGATCTGAGCTACCTCGAGCCGATCGCCAATCCACACTCGAGCGCTCCGCTTAATCCGTGGTGTACGCCTGGTCCTACGCCCGTGCCGACGAGGGGCCGGTGGCGTTGGAGGTGGTGGCGCTTGTGGGCCCTGCCGAGTCTGGCGTTTCTTACGGTCGTTACTGTCGCCGTTGTGCGGCTCTATGGGCAGGCAGTCGACCGTGGTGACCCCAAGTCACTGATCATGCCTTTCCTGTTTCTGGTGACTCTGTGGTGGAATTGCTTGATCCATGCCCTATACGTCATGTGCGTCAGACACATGAATCCGTCCGTCGGCTTTCATATCGGTGCGGCGATCGCCGCTTTCGTGGTGTCCTCAGTAGCGGCGTTCGTCTGTGTGTGGGTGTTCGTGACGGCCGTGAATCTTGGCGTGGTGGCTGGTGCGTAAACGGCCGTTATCGCACCCGCCACGCAATAGCCCTAACGTGAACCGAAAGTCGCCAGAAATCGGGTGCAGAAACCAGGTGCAAATCCAACGGTGCAAAACGATGATGGTTGACCGTTTATGCACCTCGGCATATGATGGGGGCTCACGGCGGCGTTGCCGATCAATCAAGGGAGAACGTTATGGCTAACGATCAGATCCATACCGATGAGGAAGCACGAGCGTCGATCGCTTTCGCTGACGCTGCACTGAATCTTGCTGGGCACGTTGTTACTGATGCTCATCTGCGTGACCTTCAGTGGAAGACGGCCACGGGCGAGCTCACGGTCGAAGAAGCAGGTAGTGCGGGAGAAAGGTACCTGTACGAGAAGTTCGGGTATTCGCATGAGTGAGGATCCGAGTTGGGATGAGTATTTCATCCCGGGTACTCAGGTACTGCGCAACAAGTTCACCGGCGGCGGCGAGTTGCCATACGGGGTTGATTCGGAACGCGCGTTGCGAGCGTTGGAGGAACACTGGGCGAGCTTGCGCCTTATCGAGCTCCGAGATAATCCGATCCTGGGGTTGTTTGATTACGACCACATGAAGGCCATTCACCGGCATATCTTCCAGGACGTTTACGAGTGGGCGGGCGTTGAGCGTACGACCCCAATGCTTGGTCCGTTGGTCAAGTATGGACCAGATGTGTCCGGATTCCCTGATTACGATCCGACGGATCGCTCCGTTGCACATGAGTACTACCGTGCCGGTCCTGAGCTGAGGCGAGCGGCCGAGCGCGAGTACGACGCAATTCGTCATGCCGACTACCTGCGCGGCCTGGACGTCGATGATTTCGTCGACGCGCTCGCGCAACGATGGGCCGCCATCAACCAGGTTCATGCGTTTCGCGAGGGCAACACCCGCAGCCAGTTCGTGTTCTTCTCAGAGCTCGCTCATCATGCAGGTTATTACGTGGATGCCGATGCCTTCGCTCCTGTGTCCCAGGCGCAGATCCTCGCGGGAGTGACCAACCCGCTACGCGACGGGCTGGTAGCTGCGCGTTTCTACTACCAGGATCGCCATGATGCCGGTCCTATGGCAGAGGTGTTGTCCTACGCAGTTCGTCCCCTCACCGAGGCAGAGAAGCAGCACCGACCAATTGTGCCCGTCGAGGCACGTAGGGCTCATGCCGTTACGTCGGCCGCGTTTCCGGCGGGGGTGATACCACCCGGTCGCGCGCACGTTCAGCGCACGGATGAGCTGTCGTCACGGCCGTATACGCCGACACAGTATGACGGGTACACACGTTAGGGTGTGCGGTATTCAGGTTGGAGTCTCGGGAGGTTGGCGTGGCGATCGTTGGGTATGCGCGCGTATCGACGCGTGAGCAAGCTACGGACGCGCAGGAAGCAGAGCTGCGGGCAGCTGGCGCTCAACGGGTGTTCGTCGACCACGGCGTGAGTTCTCGGCTCGAGCACCGTCCCGCATGGGATGCATGTATGGAGTATCTGCGTGAGGGTGATGTGCTTGTTGTCCGCGCGCTGGATCGGTTGGCAGGCTCGGAGAGAATCGCGATCGACGTGATCCGGGATCTGGGAAGGCGTGGGGTGCGGCTCCGGTCACTGACCGAGCCGTTCCTGGACGTCGACGGGTCCACGCCGATGGGGGAAGCAATCATTGGGATCATGGCCGTGTTGGCTCAACTGCGTGTGTCGACGATTCGGGAGAATACGCGCAGGGGCCTGGCCCATGCGCGAGCTGAGGGGCGTATTGGTGGGCGTCGGCCGCGGGTGGCTGGGGATCGCTTGGAGGCGGCCGAAGCGATGTTTCAGGCGGGAATGACGCATAAGCAAATCGCAACGACGTTGGGGGTGCATCGGTCGACTGTGACGCGAGCACTCGCCAAACGCAGGCAGGAGCGTGACGAAGCTTAGCGTACGATGAGGCGAAA
The DNA here is from genome assembly GCF_000282935.1 of Actinomyces sp. ICM39. Classification (NCBI taxonomy): domain Bacteria; kingdom Bacillati; phylum Actinomycetota; class Actinomycetes; order Actinomycetales; family Actinomycetaceae; genus Actinomyces; species Actinomyces sp. ICM39. Next base: position 22,978 of record NZ_ALCB01000141.1, on the reverse strand, counting down.
GACGCGGATGCGGCGGGGACAGACTAAGCGCTGCCCCCGCCGCATGTGTTCGAATGTTGTCGACGTCCGCGAGCAGTAGGTATCGTCAGGAGTCCGCGTCGGTGCTTCGAGTACTCACTTTGGGAAGACGGGTTGGGTCGGGGAATCCTGCGCGAGTCAGGTCCGCTTTCGACCAGCCAATTGAGGTGGCTGCCTTGAATGCGCTCCGATAGGCGGCAACGGCTTCGTCGAGGGCGTGATGAGCATCGCCGAGTGCACGAACCGCTGCCTCCCGGTCTTCGTCTTTCTTGAGCAGCTTGTGTAGAGGATCCATGTGTGTCCCTTCGATTAGTGGCACCACCGGGTGTGGCGCCGGGTACTAGTGCCGTGTCGGTGTGCGCGCACAAGGAGGATAAGGACGCAAGGAAGCTCCTGCGGGCCGGACGAATGAGCGGGGCGACGCGGCAGCCGTGCCCCCTCCATTGGGGGCACGGCCCCACCCCAACCAAACCGAAACAACATGAGCGCATCAGGCTCGTGTTGTCTCCCAGCGTTTTGTCTGTTCACTCGAGCGACGCGAAGGCAACAAAAGCATCGGCAAAGCACGCAAAGATCGGCCCGAAAGAGCACGGAGCGTAAGCGTCGAGGGCCCGGACGAACCGCATTCGCGGTCCGTCCGGAACGAAGAAACTGTGCTGAGTTTTCGGGGGCGAACGTTAAGGTTGTGTCCTTGCACTGTCATGCGCGGTCTTCGCTGTATCCCACTACCTGAGATTCGCGTAGCAAGCTGTATAATACCGATATCGGTATTAAGCTTTTAGCGCGATGCATATGGCGTCGCGTGGCACACTGGAGATGTGGTCCGAAGGATCGCTGCGCTGGCGTGAAGAACGTGTGAGGAGGGGCGGGTTAGATGAGTAGTGAAGCGATGTCGCATTCTCGGACGGCCCGCAGGGCGCGTCGGTCGGTGCGAGGGGTTCAGCGGTCTCGTCTGCTTGTGTCGGTGACGTCGTCGGAGCGCGCTCTCATTGAGGAGGGTGCTCGTCTTCGTGGCGTGTCTCTGTCTCGGTTTGTGGTCGAGGCAGCGCTTCACCCGGTCACCACCTCTGAAGGGATTGCTGGGCCATCTCATGCGGAAGAGTTGATTGAGTTGCTTCGCGCGTATCGGCGTCAACTTGAGGGCGCAATGACGAACCTGAATCAGATTGCGCACCATGCAAACACAGTGCACGAGGTACCAGAGGACTTTGCGTCTGTCGTATCGAGCGTGGCCGATACGATCGAGGATATTAACGCTCGACTCGATGGGGTTCGGCGATGATTCCTAACATTGTCAGCGGCGGCGACACCGGCGGGCTCATGTGCTACCTGGTGGGGCCGGGGCGCGCTAATGAGCACGAGACTCCGCACGTGATCGCGGGCTCGCGTGACATCGTGCGCAAGTGGGGTGACTGGGAGACGATCAGCCTCTCGCAGGCCAGTGAGATCGCGACGCGCTTGGACGCGTATATGCACGAGACAGGCACCTTCCCCACCGGCAAGACGCGCCGCTTCAACCCGGCCACCGGGCAGGTGGAGTGGAATGGCGAGATCGAGGCCAACCATGTCTGGCACTGCTCGCTCTCCCTGTCACCAGAGGAAGCAGCTCTCGGGGATGAGGTCTGGGGACGCATCGCCTCGGACTTCATGGACGAGATGGGCTTTACCGGGTCAGATGGAAAAGCGCCGTGCCGGTGGGTCGCGATCCATCACGGGAGTGCGAAAAACGGTGGCGACCACATCCACATCGCGGCCACTATCGTGCGTGAGGATGGCACGAAGTGGAGCCCGTGGTACGACCAACGTAAAGCGCAGCGTGCCTGCAACACGCTTGAGCACCGATACGGCCTCCTGGTGGTGGAGTCACGCGAGCACGCACGCGGCTCAAGGTGCGACAGCGCGGCCGCGCAAAACGCCGCGAAGCGCGCGGGTGCCTCGCGTACGGACCGCGCGGTCCTTGAGGAACGTTTGCGAGCGGCTGCGACGGCAGCTGATAGTGAAGCTGATTTCGTGCGTCGAGCTCGTCGCCTCGGGGTGCGTTTGCACCCCAGGTTCGCGCGCGGGCGCACCGACGTCGTGGTCGGATACAGCGCCGCGCTCCGCACCGAAGAATACGGCCAACAGACCCGATGGTGGGGCGGTGGCAGGATTGCCCGCGACCTTACTCTCACACAGCTGCGCACACGCTGGGAGGACACTCCGACGAGCGCGCTCGAGGCCGTCGAAGCGTGGAAGGGGCACTACCCGAAGCGGGCGCCCTACGATGGGCCGCTGTGGGAGGACCGCATTCGCGCCCTCGCGCACTTCCGCGCATACCTTGAGCAGCTGTCCCCCACCGACCACGTGGGACTTGCGAACGCATCTGCTGACATCGCGGGACTTCTGCACGCCCAGGCGATTACGGCTCGTACGTCGGGCGGACGGGACATGCTCGAGCGTGCGGCCGTCCAGGTGGGCAGGTGCGCGCAGCTCAAAACTCGGCCAGCCGACAAACGATTGGTCGACGTGGGTGCCCGCATGGCCTCAGACCTGGCGCTGTCGATCGCCGCCACGTCAAACCCGCACATGGCAGCCGTCGCCCTCGCACACGCGACCGTCGATCTCGTACAGGCGATCGCGGATCTTCATGAGGCTGCAGGCCAAGCAGCAACCGCCGCCGCAATCGAGCGCGACGCGCAAGCTGTTTTTGATCGCGTGAACACATACCCGCGCGTCGACGTCGATGCTCTCACGTCTGCCTATGAGCGTCTTGAGCGGACCTCCGCGCCAGCACAGCGCGAGGCTGTACCGCCTCCTCCCCCGCCGCGCGCCCCCAGGGAGGACAGCGCGATCGTCCGCGACGCCCAGGCCCTCGCCAACGCGTCGGCTGACGATGACCTTGACCGTGTCCGCACCGTACTAGACGCGGCCGGAATGCCGCTCGCTTCTTCTCGGCCTCGCGGTGCGCGATCGGGTATTCCGCGTGACGTTCTGGGCGGCCAGCCGCGCACGTTCAAGCCCGCAGCAATAAGCACGGATGAGGCGCGTCTCGCAGCCGAGGCCGCCCAGCGGGCACAACACAAGGACACCGGCCCATCCAGGTAAGCCTCTGCGCTGTGCGTGTACGCGCCCACGATGAGTGGTGAGAGGTGCCCAACACGGGGTATCTCCGTACCGCACATTGGAGGGACTCGTATGAACGCGATCGACGCGGGCCGCAATGAGCTTGCGCGCCTTGGTCTACATCCGGGGGCGCGACATCCAAATGTCGTTGATTCGACTCCGGTCCGGGATGAGGATTCTACGATTTTTTACGACTACTGGACGTTCAACAACCCAACCGTCATCAAGACGGGCAAAAATGGCCGTCCCCTCGAAGCAACCATATACACGTCCGCAACCGATGGTGAGGAGCAGGCAATCCCCATCGTCGGTGAGGCAGCGTGTCAGGAGTATGTTCGCCAGGCTATTGCCTGGCGAAGCGAGGACGCAGATCTTATTCGCCAGGACACTGCGCACGAGCAGATTATGATGCACATCGCGGAATTGGCAGCAGATAACCCACCCCTCGCCGCATGGGTGATCGAACATACTCCCACCGTCGACGTCGACACCGAGAATCTCACCCTCACTCTCTTCGATCTTTACGACGACCCATTGATCAACCTTCACACCTCTACCATTGCTGGTGGCGGATGGGCAAAACTCCCCGAGCAAGCGCTTGATAATCTCGACAACATCATCACAAGTCTCGAATTCTCCCGCCTCCCCTACATGGTGGGAATGCCGCGTGAGAGTCTCGCTGAGTTTCTCACCACGCTCTCCGATGGCCTGGACAAGGCTCACTACGATGCCCTGCACGCACCGGGAGTTCCTACCCTCACCGAAGCGATCAAAGCGGCTAATAGAGCACAGTCCATCGTTGAGGCAGGCCGACAGCAACTCGCACGGCTTGGCTTCGCTGCACCCAAACCCGAAGACATCCGGCACCCCCCAGAGTTGCTAGACGACGGAAAGGTACTGTTCTCTGACTATCAGTGCTTTGACTCGTTTGCACACATAGTGACAGATGCTTCCGGCCGCGTCGTCGAAGTCTACGCTGGCGAGCCTCCGATGGTCATCGATGATAACTGGGAAGCGGAGCTTACTGGCGAGATCGCGTGCCAGGAGTTTCTCCGATACGCCGCCGAATGGGATAGCGATGCATCGCGAAATGAGCGTCACCATGCGATTCATCAGGGAATCTCCGAATTCATCCGCGAACAGGTAAAACGTGACTCATCCTTGGAAGCCTGGGCACGCTCAACAGATCCACACCTCAATGAATGTACAGTGAACACCATCTCGATCACGTTCCACGACAAAGAAGGACAAAACCTCCTCGACGTCATTCAGTCCCCCTACGTAGATGATTTCATCTGCCAGGAGGCTGCGGCATTCGATCGAGTAGGGGTTGAACCGGAGAGCGTTGCAACCTTCATCACTAATTTTTCCAATCAGCTCGCCAGAATTCACAGTCGCGCGATAAGAGGCGACAAGTGGGAAACTTTTTCCATTGTTTATGAGGCCGCTCGAGCAGCTCAGGACACCGCTGCCCATGTAGCACAGCGTTCATCGATTCCCCCTGAGATGCTCGGAAGGAGCACTCCACATATCGGAAAGCAGGCCGTGCCGACAACACCAATGCGGTGGGCTCCCTCGCCAACGATTCACCAAGCCGAAGGACGATCACTGTGAATGATCCGTACCAGGACGTCCCCCCGATCGACGTCGAGCCGCTGCCCAGCGACCCCGAGGACGTGGCGCCCGCCGATCCCTCGAGGGACGAGCCCCAGCTGTACTACTCGAGTGTTCATGCGTTCGTCGACGAATTTCTCACACAGATCTACGATCGCCCTCTAGGAACTGGCCTCAACTGGTGCTCCGAGTGGTGGAAGCACACCGAAGCGGTGTTCCACTTGACCGCCCTGTGGCACTCGTGGGAGGGCCTGCGAGCATCCGGCGAGCTCACGGCAATGGCTACCTGGTCCGTGCAGTACCTCTACCCGATCATGGATCGCCTAATGGCCGAAAACGGCCCGTTCAAGGGGTGCCAACCCGACGAACGGCACCGCAAGGGCGAACACAAAGACGAATCCGCACCTCACCCGGGGCGCGTGCTACCGACGACGCCCCCGCCGCCCGGGCTCGTCGACGAGCGCCGATAACGGACGCAAACATGGGGGTGGGGTAGCCAAACTGGCTACCCCACCCCCATGCGTTCACTCTATCGGTGCAGTGTGTGCACGTCCTCGAGGGGCGCGGCCGGCACTCGGCCGGCCGGCACACTCACCGACGTCGCCAACATGTCCTGTGCGGGCGCAGGCTGGGCTTGCGATGCCACCGTGAACGCCCTCACCCCATCTGCGTCAACACCCGCATCGAGCAGGTGCGCTGCCCAGGCCTGACGCGCGTCAGCGCTATCCCACGCGGGAACGTTCACGCTCATATCTGGCCTGTCGAGATCGCTCACAGACATCGGTTTGTCCGGCTGAGTCGTCATGAGCCCATAAACCGTGTACATATCCAGCTTCTTCTCACCCGGCTTAGGCGCGGCCACAGCCACATCCTCTGCCAGTGAATCCGACAGCTGTGTGGTGGCAGCTTGTGGATCGGTACGAATCTCCTCGAGGATTTCCTCAAGGGATTGCTCGAGATTTTCCCCGTCGACGAGGGGAGCGGCAGCGGCCAGCTCTGCCACAGAGACGAGCGTCATGTCAACGAACTCATCCTTGCGCTGGTCTCGGAATGATCGTGGGTTGCGGGATTCCTCGCGAGCTCGTGCCTCAGCAGCCTCCCGGGCACGGGCCTCGGCTTCCAGGCGCCGATGTGCCTCCGCCGCTACTTCCCGCGCATCCTCGTCGACGTGCGCAAAACGCTCGGCTAAGCCGACTGCTCGAGCTCTTTCTGTGGCACTGATCTTGGGGTCATCCCACCAGCCGTCGCGGCGTGCCGCACGATAGATCGGTGCTGCGAGACGCCGCTGCTGTTCGGTTACTGTGCGCAGGGCGCGGGCGTGCTCGAGGGAGGCGCGCGCGGCCGCACGCCGCGCGGCCGCCTCACGCGCAGCTAGTGCTCGAGCAATCATGATTGCTGCGCGCATCAGTTGCGTGGCTTGTATGGATATTTGTTGCTCGATCTGCTCGGCACTCATGGGTTTCTCCTATCGCTTCTTGGTTTCCCAGTAGGGCACGGTGCGCACGTAGACGGCGGGCGCCCCTGATGCAAACACCCACGCACGGTTGGGGGGCATGGCCATAAGTTCCGACACCGGGGCAATCGGACGCTGAGCTGCCCCTACAGACACGCTCCTCGAGGTCCCCTGCCGACTTGAGGACGTCTGTACCTGATCGACATACTCCATGCCAATCAGGGTCGACAGCGACTGGAGGAATTTATCTTCTGAGACGCCGCCGCCGTACGCCTTGACGTTGGCGGCGCTCCAGAGTTTGTTCATGCCTGGTTCGCCCCATACGCTCACGCCCTGGCTCCACGACTGCAGGATCGTGTCGACGACGATGCCCCGAGAACCAAAATGGCTATAGAGATCAGGCAACTCCCTCCACCGGCAGACGTTCGCGGCCTCATCGAGGGCAACAAAGAGCGGGAGAGCGAGCCTGCCACTGGGCTGGTTTTTTGCGTGCTCGAGGGCGGCCTCAATGACCGCGACAGTCAGTGCCGTCACGATCGGGGATGCACTGCCACGGCCCTCCTGCGACAGGCAATACAGCGTATCGGTTGATGCCACAAAGTCGGTGGGGCGAAACTCCATCATGTCGGTCTCACCGTCCTTCACTGTCGGGGGCAGGACCCAGCGCAGCGCCTCATCGTTGAGTAGGAATGACATCGTTTGTGAGGCACCGCCATACACGCCACCTCGGGTTTCGGCTGGCAGATTCATCATCCCGCGCAGCGACTGTGCGGTCATCATCTGCCCGGCGCGTTCAAGGATCCCCACCGGCTCATCATCGAGGGGCCGCGTCAGCCACTCGTGCACCATCCGAATGTCTCGGCCACCGAGGGCGGCCGCCAATACAAGCGCAGCGACCAGGTCTTTCGATGCCCCATCGAAGTACGCATCCTTGGTGGCACCTGGATCGCGCTGAGAATCGATGAAGACTTCCGCTAGCGAAATGGCGTCAACGGGGGTCTTCACCCCCGCCAGGATGTTCCACCACCACGATTGGTCTTCCCCCGCAATCCCTTGGGGATCAAATACCCAGGTTCGGCCAAATCTGCTTCGTTCCAGACGAGTCACATCAACGATGTCACGTTTGTTCGAGGTCGCGAGGACTGCGCCGGGCGCTACGAGAATCCGCGGGACCAGCCACGCCGTGGTCTTACCCGTCCTCGGGCCTGCAATCATCAGACACACGAACTCCCAGGACGAAAACAACCACGCGTTTCCTCGCACCATGCGCCCGATCGGCAAACCAGGAGAATCGGCCACGACACCCAGCCGGGATGCCTGCGATGCCACCGCCCGTTCCCCCAGGACAGCGACCTCGCGCCGTGCGGCAGCCTTGCGAGCGACTTTATCTCCGCGCTTGCGTCGACGCGGGCCTCGGTGTCGCCACCGGGTGATGACAACCAGGCACGCGAAGCCGGTCAGGAGAATGAGGAGAGCGAGAACGGCCACTGCGCGTGGCTGCTGGCCCCGGATGATCCCCCCTGCCAGTTCCAGAAGATTCGAGGGTAACTCGATCCCCGTCCACCAGGTGTACAGGGCGCGTGCACCGTACAGGCATGTTCCACCGACCCCGAGCGTGATGAGAAGAAGCCAGATGCCTCGTCCGCTATCACTCATTGAATCCCACATGGTGTCACCACCTCTTGTTCGTGTTCGACAGTTCGTATTCCACCGGCGTGAAGTCAACCTGGAATGGGTACGCCGGGGCGTCCGACGTTTTAAGAAGGAATCGCCCACGGCCAATGGGGGCCGCACTACCTCCCGTAATCGGGTCATACTCCCCAGGGGCATTCCACGATGAAACGAGGGCTTCCTCACGGAGTGAGAACGCCATGACAGATCTGAGCTCGCGGACCTCTTTGGGGGGAACACCGCCGATGAACAACATTTTCGATCGCTCAATAAACCCTTGGGCTTTCTGTCGATCAGAAACCGACGGTAACGCCTGAAAGTCTGCGACGGAGTGGGTGATCATAATTTGTCCGACACCCACAGTCCTGTTGAGGCGGGTGAGCGAATCGACGCGCTCGACCATGCCCGGTGAAGACCGAAGGATGCGCCATAGCTCATCCATGATGAGCTGATAGCGCTGCCGGGCAATCAGCCCCGTGTCGGCGAGCACCTGAGTGACCTCGACGGTGGCAAAACCGTATGACCAGCATGACAGTAGGACCGCTGCTTGCAGGTCTTCGTCGGCGTACATGAGCGATGAGACATCAAAAACGACAGAGGCATCCATGCGCATGGACACGGTCTTCTTCGCTGCGAACAGCGCGCCAAAACGCCCCATGAGCAGCGCCTGGAGTGAGGCCTCAAGTTCATTGGTCAACCGCTCATACTCCCCCGGCTTCCCTTTATCGAGGGCGGCCGCATGGAGCTGCTCAGGCCCCTCTTGGACAACCCGAAGAACATCGGCGAGAGTCGGCGTGCCAACGTATGTCTCCTCGAGGACACGGATAGCGGCATCAACAATCGTCTCCTCACGATCCGTGGGCGCCTGTCGACGAATGATCTGGATCAGCGAACACACCAGCTGCTTCTTGCGCTCGTGAGCCGCCTCCATTACCTCCTGGGCTTCGCGGACATACCCAGCAGCACGCAGCATCTCTGCCGCTTCACCAGCGTTCCCTCCATCAAGTGGATTCAGCCCGGTTTTTCCGTGTCCGATGGAAATGATCTGTCCGCCCAGAGCATCGATGACGTCAGCGTATTCACCTTTGACGTCTCCAACAACCATCGAATGAATACCGAATGCTTCAGCCCCCAGAACCATCCTTCTGATCAGTGAGGATTTTCCCAAACCATTCAGGCCCAGAACCATCGCAGACGGAGCAGAAATCAGCCCCTTCTGAAACCAACTAATCGGGTCGGCGCACACCGCGCCAGTCCCATCCGTCGCCCGTCCAAGTGGTACACCAACAGGTGGCGGGGTCCCACCCGCAACAAACGGATACAGGCCACACACCTGGACGCTCGTGCCACGATAGTCGTGAATGCGGGGAAGCGGCGTGACGCCGCCACCGCCGGGGCGGTTGAGATCCGCAACCGTTATCCTCATGCTCATATCGACCACACCTTTTGCCACGAAGGGACGACGCCCAGGGGAAGCGCGAGGGCAAACGCAGAATCCTGCGCTCCGTAGGCAGGCCGCATGCGCAACTTCGATGCGGACGCAAGCGACGTGATGGCCGCAGCCGTGTCGTCGAGGTCATCCCCCGTCACAGTCGCTGTCACCAGGACTGTGAAGTCCACGAGACCCGCACCGCTGGCTTCCTCCTGAGCGTTCTTCCTCGCGATTGCCACCTCGCGCGCGGCGCGCGCCGTAACTTTCTTCGACATGCCAGCCGCCGCCGCGGCCGTCGTCATATCGCGCTCAACGATGTCACCCGTCATGGCGGCATCAATCGGGCGAAGTAGCAGGGTGACGCGCTTGCGCTCAACATCCCGTGAAATCGACAGCAGCTTCGACAGCACACCCGATTGGACGACTCCCGTTGGCGCCTTGGTCATCAACCAGGTGCGTGACAATCCCGAATCATGACGGAACGAATCGAAGGAAGTATGGGCACCAACTGGGCCAGCGTCCTCCCAGTCCAATTCGACCTCCTGTCCAGCGGCTGTCGCTTCTTCGAAGAGCGGTTCGGATGCCGGGTCGTATGCCACGCGCACCAAGCGAGTCACGTCGGCGGCTGTGAGGAGGTGGGCAGGCCCCGTCCCGGCCGCCTCCAGCGAGTGCGTCAAGTAGGGCAGGCGTGTCCCGATCTCACGGGCTACCTGGTCGGTTGAGCGTTTCTTCACGCTCATGCGCTTCGTGTCGAAGGTGATGGTCACTGTGCAGCGCAGCTGCGCCGCGCCCGAGCGGTACTGCGAGACAGCGTCGCGCACAACGCTCAGTGCGATCGCCGGAGCGTTTGCGTCGAGGCGAGCGTTCACCTGGCGCTCAAGGGCGCCACCTGTATCGGGCACCGTCTCCACGCAGACACTGGCCTGGGCGACGCCGATTTCGCTCCCTAGGTCGGCAAGCCAGGCGCCCCAGTGTGCGACCTGCTGGTCGATGCGTTCCTGATCAACCAGAGCGATACCCGACGGAGCGACCCCCATAATGACGCTCACATGAGCGTTACCGTGGTGGATGAGGGCAAACGGTCGATCATACGAATCAACGTGCTCGCTGATACGCGATCCCGAAAGCAGGCCAGGAAGGCGCGCGCGCCCACCCGGGACAACACCGATCGGCCCGGACCTGTACACGGTGCGTCGAGCTCGACGACGCCGAGCAAACGACACACGCTCAACCATCTTGTCCCACACACTCACGCCATGGGCGTCTCTGATCTCCATCGCTCCCAAAACGGACAGCCCTGAAAGTAACAGAACAGCTGCGTGCGCGAGGCCAAGCGATCCATAGACGAGGATTGACACGATGAGCAGTGCCAGTAGCGCCATGGTCTGGAAGAAGCTCAGTTTGCCCAGGCCCGCTAGACGTGGGTGACGCCAGTTCCCATACGTACGGATCTGTGTCTCTGTTGCACCGATCGTGCTCATGCGTGTGCTCCTTCCGCACTGGTCTCAACCATGTCGCTGATGCCTTGTTGCGCTTGTGAAGCGCCTTCTGCGACGGCCTGCACGATGAGGGCGGCGCCGCCAGTAGCAGCTCCAGCAGCTGCACTACCGGCAGCGGCCCCACCTTCTGCCGCACCTGCAGCCGCACCACTGGCTGCACCGTTGCTTGCACCGGCGGCACCGCTTGAGCCCACCGCTCCGGCGTCGGGCGCAGCAGTAGCGCCTGACGGAGACCCCACTCCCCCTGTTCCACCGTCATGAGGTGACGGTGCCGGTGATGCATCTGCCGATACATGCCCCCTATGCACCACGTCGACCGCGCCCGAGGCTACCGTCGCTGCCCCTGTAGCCGCGCCGCCAACCCCGCCCATTGAGGAAGCAATCATCGCTCCCGTGGGCATGAGTAACCCCACGAGCGCAAACGGACACACGGCCGCGAAAACCATGAGCATGACACCAACAAGAAAAGAAACAAAACCGTCCAGACCACTCTCCGACGTCAGGAAAAGGATTGTTGTCGCATAAATGACTGATACAGCCAACTTGTAGAGGACAAGTCCTGAGAAGAAGCCCAGGATCTTCCCCGCCCACGCACGCCCCCATGACGTGCCAATCGTTGAAGCGATGATCGGCGCCAACCCCATAATCACCATAAGCAAAATCGATCGAATCCAGATCATCGCCATCTGAATGACGTTCGCGAGGATCCCCGCCAGCGCGAGCAGGAGAACAGGAACTGTACCACCCGGAACATGGGTACTCTCCCATAGAACCGGAATGATTCGTTTTCCAAACGTCTCTGCACTTTCTTCCGTGACAGTATCCAAGAGCCACACCGCCGTCTGGTCAAAGATACTAATGAGAGTTGATGCCAACGTAAGCCCTGCTCCCGAAATGACGACAACTGTGACAAGAGATTGTGCGACTTGGCGTAGCGAATCACCACGCCCCTCAATGATGACTTTAATTCCCGCACATATGAGGGACGCGATCATCACGGCAGCCAGGAGAAAGCGCAAGTAATCCTGCAGCTTATACGCTGGAGAAGACGTGACGAAGAGTGAGGGAACAGGCGCCTTCACCCACCACGTTCCCAGATTGAGGATGATTTCTCCGAGCGACTTTGTCACCTCATTGACAAAGTTTTCGAGCATCCCCATGCTAGTTCACGCTCCACGGGGTGATACGCGTTTTTGCTTCATCCGTGAGTTCACCGATTCCCCAGGCGTCAGGGGTTTCGGGGTAGACGACTTTCCAGTCTTTTACCCACGTCATGCGCAGTGGAATGGTCAGCGTCTTTGGATCGTCTCTGAGAGTAAAGGTATAGACAACAAGCACATTGTTCTCATCACGGATTTCGTAGTAGTAGCCCGTGATATGTGCTTCCTGCATGGAGTAGACACCGGACTGCGAGCGACTCGAGTCAAAAACCTTACCGGCGAGGGTGCCATCGGAATTATCTGCAAGGTCCATCGCGATCGAGTCGCGTCGTTCAGCATCCCATGTTGAATGCAGGAGGAAGTTCGCGCCCGCTGTGATCGCACCTTCAGCCGTATGTGAGTAGCAGTACGACAGATTTGTGCGATCCATAGTAGCGAATGGTCCAGCCTTAGTTGCAACCTCGACCGACCGACCTCCCTGTACAGTGCTCACGCGCGTCGCTCGAGGGGTTTGACCCAGCGGCAGCATATTGACCTCGTCGACGTAACATGGCTGCGAAATGTAGTCCATTCCGAGCACCCCCTCCGTGGGGGTCGGGGAGGGCATGAGCGATGGCGACGCACTCGGCGACGTCGTAATCACCGTTGGCCTGCCGGTCGGCAGGCCTGACTGATTCGACGGCTGCTTCATTGTAGAGCCGCGCATCGCCAGCCCAACTCCTAGACCAATCCCCATGGCCACAATGACAATGACAATCAGACCGGAGGCAATAACCCACGGGGATGCGAATGGGCTCCGTTCCCTTTCCTCATCATTATCGCTCATCACATCTCCTTTAGATAATAATCTGCCGGATAAGAATCGGTGCCGACAAGGCGATGAGAACACCGGCAATGGTCCACCCGATCTTTTCGACGGCTTCGCCACCAGCTCCAGGCCCTTGCCGGTTGTGGATGGCGATCATCGCGCCTGCGATTATCAGGCCGAGCACTCCGCAGATAATGCCAACCCACATGGCATTGCCCAGTATCTCTTTGACAGGACCCACCAGCCCTTCAATGATCTTCGGCTTCACGTCGGGAACAACCGACGTGTCAGTCCCGAGTAACGTAGCCAGTCGAGTCGAAATCATCATCCGAGTATCCTTTCGGTCCATGCCGCCACGGTGGCGGCGATCTTGTTGATACGGCGCGAATGATCGGCATTCACGTCGTTTTCCTTGGCGAAGCGCCAGTGTGCCTGCCACGGAACGAATACACAATGCGGGAATGCGCCCGACGTGATCTGTAGTTGATCACGGAGCTCACGAGGGAGACGCCCGGGGGCATCAGCCCCAACAACGAGGCCGACAAGTTGCCCGGGGAGGGCACCCGACGCCCACTCGATAGCCACGTCCTGCGCGGCACGCAGCCCCGCCGCAGTTGAGCGGCAACAGACCACGATGCTCAAAAGTCGCGTTGGGTTGACGTGCTGCGGCCACGCAGCACCAGCATCACCGGCACCAAGCAGATGCGCCCAGGTCGAGGTTCCTGCACCGCCGTGGGCACCCACGATCCACAGGAGGGGCGCGCCATCGACGGTGGAGCGCCGGATGTGCCGACGAACGGTAAGCCCATCGACGCCCGGCGCCCACGGGCGCGCAGCGACCACAGCGGGCGGGGGTGGAATCGGCACAGACGAACCTTTAGGGGCCTGCCACGATTCTTGTGCAGGTGAGGTCAGACCTAGATCCGGATAAGACGACATGTGCGCTCCTCTCACTACGCCCTATCCGTCAGCACGTACACGCACATCGACGTGCACGCTGACGACCAGCCAAGATGGCATCATTAATACAGATTGTTTGACACCTCCTGGAGCACCCCGCATGAACCACAACTCCCAGCCTGAACGTCTCCAATACTGGGCCGTCACCTTCGACGGCCGCCCTCCCGGCGCCGGTGGCCAGCTCAACACCGCAGGATGGCCCTCAACTGATCGCGCCTACGCGATCGCACAAGCCATCGACAAAGCGATGCGCCAAGGCATCGACATGTCCCAAATGCGTGTCTTCCAGCGCCTCGAGATAACCGTCAAGAGTGAATGGGCCGAAGACGACGCCACCATCGACGACCAAGAACTCATTGACGACATCATCAAAGACATTCAGCAGATCGACGGCCATACATTTCCTGACCAACTATAAAAACCCCGATAATCCAACGAAAGTGGAGCTACCTGACACTTTTGACAGGCACCTCAATCACACCCATGTGACCTACGCAATAAGCAATGTCTTGCGCCACGCGGCTGCGACGACAGCGGCCTGTTCAGCCAGCGATTTCTGATCAGCATCGAGAGCATTCAATACCGTCCCACGCCGTGACCCAACCAGGAGAGTCATCCACGCGCGCGCAGCTGTAGGACTCACCCCGAGAGAGGCGAGCGTGGCGTCGCGCGCAGCCATCGTGTGAGCATTCGCGACCGAAACATGAGCAGCGATCTGCGCGATACGCACACTGCCCGCCCACGCGAGGGTCGACGGCATACCTGCCTCACGCAACGCGTCAATGACGCGCACGAAAGGTCCCGTCAGCTCATCAATCCCCACATACAGCTCCCCGGCCCCACCGGCGAGGGAAGAACCCCCTTCGGGGACAACGCCCTCGATGGTCACTGCGTTGCGATCCTCTAGGCTTGCCAACGACTCCTCTGCAACTGCGCACTCCACGGCCCGCGACCAGACCGCCCACGGGCGGCGGGCGCGAATCATCGACGCGGCGGACGCGCGCGCCTCCAACCATGCCAACGTCAAGACATCAGCCAAAGCATTCGACACCGTCTCCCCCTCGAAACGCGCTTGTCGCACCGCGAGGCGTCCAAATTGCTTGGGGCCATGCTCCAGTAACGTCACAGCTAACCGGCTCGCACCTTGCCCAACCCAGCCCGCCTGACAGGCCTCAACGAGGACTGCGCGCAGCCCCTCATTGTCATCCGGGTCAACCGCGCCCCCAGTGAAGACATCGACGACGACACCCAGGCCCTGCATCCGATCACGGGTTCGCTCCACGGCAACTGCGGGGTCACGGACCAGCTGGAATCGTGACGGCGCGCGATGCCCCGCCTCTCGGCGCTCCTCACGCACGATCAGCGCACGATCCTCTAGCTCCGCTAGACCACGCCACACCGTCCGGCGAGATCGATCTGTCATCTCGGCCAACCAGCTGATCTCCACAATCGCGGCCCCACGATCATCCGCTAAGGAAGCCAGCTCACGCAAACACGCGCGGGCCGAAGCCCCTAAACCTCGCTGAGCTCGGGCCCATGCAGGCCAAGACAAGACCACATCCACCATCTCAGGCCACCTCCCCGTCTACATGCTCAGCAATCACGCGACCCGCGATCTGCTCACCAGATGCCGCGAGAACCTCCAGCAGCACTGACGGCGACGGCTTCCCTCCTTGAGGGTTCTCACGACGCCACGCATCCGCAAGAGCCTGCTGAACCGCAAGTTCAACCACTGCGCACCGAGCGGGCGACAACCCCGGAGCCATCTCCTTCGCCAGGTCATGAATCCGCATGTGCAACAACGACGGAGCCGTCTGCGCCACGCGCTCATCCTCGGCGGCAGCTCGCTCGGCCTCAAGGCGTTCACGCTCACGCGCGGCAGCTGCAGCCTGAGCTCGAGGAGACTCCCCCACAGCCACCAGACGACGCAGCCGCGAAGCCACAAAACCCGACATCCGAGCAACGCGATCAGGCAACGGCGAATCCAGCAACCGCTTGATCTCCCCTGGCGTCCATCCGGCATCCAGCCGTTCGCGCAGCAAATCAACGACGAGGCCAAGACCCCGCGCGTCCATCACCCGCATCGGCTCAGGTACACACGCCGCCAAAATCGCCAGATCGGCTTCTGAGGCACTTTCAGCACCACGATCAGCCTCAGACTTCGGACTTCTACGGGGCTTCTGAGGGCCTCTGCGACCCTCTGGGGGCACTGATGTCGCCACCGGCGACGCAGGCTCCCCCTCGGCAGCCACTCGATCGGCGAAGCCGGTCCCCAACCCAACCGAACCTTCAACCACAGGGGGTGGGGGGGTTAGGTTTGGTGGTTCTATTGATGGTTCTTTCCTATAAGTAATGGTCGCAGACGTCTGCTCCTGTGAACGACGTGAATTTGCCACTGTGTCCTCACTGGCGCAGATACTGCCACTGTGAGACTTTCGTTGATATTCCAACGATTCCGTCACAGACGCAGAATCTGCGCTTGTGGCCTCGCGCATGTCGATACGCAGCTCTGGATGAATCCGATAGACCGTGCCACGACGATGCTTATGCTCACCCGTACGCGAGCATGATTCGGACGTGCACCACTCGTAGCGCGCCTCGCGAGTCAGTGCCCCGCACGCTTCCAACTCCTTGAAGTAACCACTCAGCGCGCGTGTCGAGCACTCCACACGGCTAATGAGACGCTCTCGCGACACCCACGTCACATCCTGCTCGTTAGCGAACTCCGCCAACGAGATCAACACGATCTTCGCGCCAACCGAGATCCCACGAACCCTATCCAACGCCCAAGCGACACCGTAGATGCTCACAATGAGTCACCTCCCTGCCCCGCCCAAACCAGGTAGCGGAACATCCGGCACCGACGACTCGCTATCAGGATCAACAGTCCTGTACATCGCCTCGATATCCGCAGGGTCAAACAGAATTCGCCGCGACGGCGTCACCACATGCCGAACACGCCCCGACTTCGCCCACCGCCGCAGAGTGTCCGGAGAAACACCTACAAGCTTGGCAGCCTCGCCAGAACTGATAAGCTGTTGCATTTTTTGCAGTGTCATACCGTATATGATGCATCCATACAGTGTTACCGTCAAGAGATATCATTGCAGTTTCTGCAGCGTTTGTGTACTATTGCAGCATGACAACAATGAAGGTTCAACACGGACTAGCGCCCGACGAAGCGATCGGCATGACAATCAATCAACACTTGTTTGCGCGCAAGATGTCTGGCAATAGTTTTGGGCCAGTTATCGGGGTTTCCGGAGCCACAGTGAGTCGCAAGCTGCGAGGAAACGTCGGCTGGTCGGTGACAGAACTACTAACTGCCGCCAGCTTCTTTGGCATCGAGCCCGCAGACCTCATGCCCACCCCAGACGGAATGGGCGGATGGATCCCCGCACCCTTCAAATCTGCCAGGCGTCGAGATGTCGACGCATTGGTGCCCCAAGTCGGGCTTGAACCGACGACCCACGGATTATGAGTCCGCTGCTCTGACCGACTGAGCTATTGGGGCGGTGCCATCCTATCGGAGGAACGCGAGCCTCTTCCACCGACACTTCGCCTTGATCTGTCGATCACGCTACAGCGACATAGGACCTTAGTCGAGCCTAAGGTGGTTTTACAAGGCCGCAGCCAATCAATTTAAGGAGATGGCATGAACGTAGCGGAACAGATCGTGAACCAGCTTGTTGATGCAGGGGTACACCGGATCTACGGCATTGTCGGCGACTCGCTCAACCCCATCGTTGACGCCGTGCGCAAGACAGGCGGCTCAAAGAAGGGCGGCATCGACTGGATCCACGTGCGCCACGAGGAGGCGGCGGCGTTCGCAGCGTCGGCCGAAGCTCAGCTCACCGGCAAGCTCGCCGTGTGCGCAGGCTCGTGCGGCCCGGGCAACCTGCACCTCATCAACGGCCTGTACGACGCGAACCGCACGGGCGCGCCCGTCCTGGCCATTGCCTCGCACATCCCGAGCGTGCAGATCGGCACGACGTACTTCCAGGAGACCCACCCGGACCGCATTTTCGAGGAATGCTCGGTCTACAACGAACTCATCTCCTCCGCGGCGCAGTCGCCGCGCACGGTGAACTCGGCGATCCGTCACGCGGTCGGCCTGGGCGGCGTCTCGGTCATCACTCTGCCCGGCGACGTCTCCGACCTCAAGGCCGTCGATCACATTCCCACCTACGCGCCCGCGCGCCCCGCGACGCTGGCTCCCAACGCCGCCGACATCGAAGAGGCCGCAGCCCTCCTGAACAAGGCCGACAAGGTCGCTATCTTCGCTGGCGCCGGCGTCGAGGGAGCTCACGACGAGGTCATCGCCCTGGCGGATGCACTCAAGGCACCGATCGGCCACTCGCTGCGCGGCAAGCACTTCATCCAGTATGACAACCCCTTCGACGTGGGTATGACGGGCCTACTGGGCTACGGTGCGGCCGCTGAGGGCATGAACGACGCCGACGTGCTGATTCTGCTGGGCACTGACTTCCCCTACGACCAGTTCCTGCCGTCCACACCGACCATTCAGGTGGACACGCACGCCGAGAAGCTGGGCCGCCGCACGGACGTTGGCCTCGCGATTCACGCACAGGTCAAGCCCTTCATCGAGGCGCTCCTCCCCCACCTGCGCGCTGGCCGCTCTGATTCCTTCCTGAAGTCCAAGATCAAGAAGCACTCGGAGATCATGCACGCTCCCGTCGGCGCCTACACACGCAACGTGGAGAAGATGCATCCGATCCACCCCGAGTACGCCGCCCACCTCCTCAACGAGACGGCCGCGAAGGACGCGATTTTCACCGCTGACACAGGCATGTGCAACGTGTGGACCGCCCGCTACATCGATCCCCTCGGCACGCGCCGCCTCATCGGTTCACTGCTGCACGGGTCGATGGCAAACGCCCTGCCGATGGCACTGGGCGCTCAGGTTGCCTACCCGGATCGCCAGGTCGTGTCTGTGTCGGGAGACGGCGGCCTCTCGATGCTGCTCGGCGAGCTCATCACCGCGAAGATGTACGACCTGCCGGTCAAGGTGGTTGTCTTCAACAATTCGACGCTTGGCATGGTGAAGCTAGAGATGCTGGTCAACGGCCTCCCGGACTTCCAGACGGACGTTCCGGATACGAATTACGCGGAGATCGCCCGCGCAATTGGCTTCCACGCGGAGCGCGTCGAGGACGCGTCACGTCTGGAGGATGCGTACCGCGAGGCGTTCGCAGCGCCCGGCCCCGCCCTCGTTGAGGTCATCACGGATCCGAACGCGCTCTCGCTTCCGCCGGCCATCACGGGTGGCCAGGTCGTCGGTTTCGCGACCGCAATGAGCAAGATTGTCCTCAACCGCGGCATCGCTGAGGCCTTCTCGATGGCCACCTCCAACATGCGCAACATCCCGCGCCTGTAGGTCATTCACATCTCCGGAGACGAGGCCGGGGCTGGGTCACCACACGACCTGGCCCCGGCCTCGTTTTTCATGGCTAAAACCCGCATTTTAACAACATTCTTTTTTCTAAAAAAATGGTTTTTACCCTCTCAAAGAGAGCTAGACAAGCTCATAACTTGTAGTCACTTGCAACACTTTACGTTTTGACAGCTATTTTTGCGCGCATTTCCCCTCTAATCTACGAAGCGTTCTATCGCTCACGTCACACAGGAGGAACCCCCATGCACGCGCTCGCAGCAATGGCTAGCGCAGCCGGTGCCGTCGACCTCGATACTTTTCCCGCTTGGCTGAGGATCACCCACTTCATCAACTTCATCATGATGGGCTTCCTCATCCGCTCCGGCTGGGAGGTCCTCGCATCGCACCCACGTCTGTACTGGAACAATCACTGCACGCCCGGATCCGAGTGGCTCAAGTTCACGAAGGACAAGGTGTCGACCGTTCCCGGCGAGTTCACGGCACGCGACGACCAGCGCAACCTCCACCCGCTCATCTCCCTGCCCGGACGCGGACAGATCGGCCTGGGCCGCGCGTGGCACGCGCTCGTCACGGCCATCTGGCTCGTCAACGGATTCGTGTACGTCGTTCTCCTCTTCGGGACTGGCCAGTGGCGTCGCATCGTCCCCACCTCGTGGTCCATCTTCCCCGAGGCCTGGGAGAGCGCAAAGATCTACATGGGTCTGCAGATTCCCTCTATCGAGCACTTCCAGCCCTATGACGCCCTCCAGAAGCTCATGTACTTCACGGTCGTCTTCATCGTCGCGCCCCTCATGATCGCGACCGGCCCCATCATGTCCCCCACGTTCGCGGGACGCTTCCCCGGGTATGTCAAGATCTTCCGCAACCGCCAGACGGCGCGTTCGATCCACTTCCTCGGCATGGCGTTCTACTGCTTCTTCGTTGTCATGCACGTCGCGCTCGTGTTCATCGTCCACCCGAAGTACAACATCGCGCACATGATGCTCGGCGAAAACTACGACGACATCTCGGCAGCGCAATTCGCTCAGGCTGTCACCATGCTGATTATCGGCATCGTCGTGGCCATCGCCCTGTGGATCGGAGCCTCCTACTGGTCCCTGTCGAACCTGCGCCGCACCCAGCGCTGGATCTGGGGTGCCACGCAGCCGATTCGCGCGCTCACGATCGACCGCCTGAAGTCGCGTCAGGTCGCGAAGAAGACCTTCACCGAGGACGACATTTCCCCGTTCCACTGGGTCAACACGCGCCCGCCGACAAAGGAGCAGTCCGAGGAGTACATCGCCCTGCGCGAGGACGACTTCAAAGACTTCCGACTCGAAATCGGAGGCCTGGTCGAGGAGGAAAAGTCTTTCTCCATCGATGAGCTGAAGGCCCTGGGTAAAGTCACGAACATTACGATGCACACCTGCATGCAGGGATGGACGGGCATCGCGAAGTGGGAGGGCATCCGCCTCAAGGACCTCCTCGAGCAGGTCACGCCCACGGAAGGCGCGCACTACCTGATGGTCACCTCATTCGGACACGTCGGACACACCTACGACGGGCGCCCGACCGAGCCCTACTACGAGTGCATCGACCCGTCGATGATCGACGACGACGAGTGCATCCTCGCCTGGGGCATGAACGACGAGCCTCTGCCCGAGGTCTACGGCGGCCCTCTACGCCTGCGCGCCGATTCCCAGCACGGCTACAAGATGGTCAAGTGGGTGCGCCGCCTGGAGTGGATCCACGACTACCACGACGTGGGCGACGGCCAGGGCGGCTCACGAGAGGATTCGGGCCTGCAGCACTACGACGCTCGCGCCTGATTCCCCCGCCTTCGAGCGGTACCACGCCTCCCTCCTCGTCTCCACGCATGCGAATGCGGGCGCGAGGTGAGAGGCGCGGTCTATGCGTACCTGCGGGCGATCGCCATGGCCTCGGGCACGTAGGAGCGCCCGAAGACGGCGCAGTGGATCATGATGATGTGCATCTGGTGGAGGGCGAAGCGCTCGCGCCAGCCGTCCTCCAGGGGCGAGGCCTCGTTGTAGGCGGCGAGGATCCGCTCGTAGTGCGGGCAGCCGAAGACGGCGAGGGCCGCGAGGTCCTCCTCGGCGTGGCCGCCCTGCGCTGCGGGGTCGATGAGGAACGCGCCATCGGGGGTCCACATGACGTTGCCGCTCCACAGGTCGCCGTGGGTGCGGGCGGCGCCGATGTTGTTGTGGCGGTTTTTCGCGTCTTCTACGAGGTACGGCTGGCCATGGTCCAGCGCCCCCGATTCGAGGCGCTCGCAGAGTTTTTCGATGCGCGCGCGTTCTGTGGCCGTGAAGGTGCGGTCGTCGGCGTAGGGGGCGATGCGCTCGCGCGCGTAGAAGGCACCCCAGGATTTACCGTGGGACGAGGCCGGGGCCGGGCTCGGGTGGGCGGGTAGCGACAGGTGGGCCTCCCCCATCCAGCCATCCCCCTCGAAGCCGGGCGGCGGCGCACCCAGGTGGCTGGCGCCGGCGGCATGCGTGTGGGCGAGGGCGCGGCCGAAGTCTTCGGCCGCCTTGGGAGTTGGGGCGACGGAGACCAAGCGGTGCTCCTCGAGCCACGTCACGCCGTAATCGAGCACGGGCACGACGGCGGCCCCGGGGTCCGAGGCCTCGGCGAGCCACGCGAGCCCAGCCACCTCGTAGGCGATTCGCCCGCGGCGGCTATCCGCTTTCCTGATGGTGTCCATCGTGTGTGGCCTCCTGTCCACGTGGAAGCTGCGGCGCTCCCCCTGTTTGTGGCGCATCAGCGCGAGACGGCTCAACGATATCAAGGGTCGTTCGGGGCAGAGGCAACTCCTCCGACACGCAGCGTCGTTGCAGGTCGGCCAGCCAACAGCGCAGGTTAACGCTCGGAATAGCGGGTTCACGCGCAAACAACGCGCCCCATCAGCAGCCGATTTGCCCAAAACGCAGACCACCTCACCTACAAGAGCCCATTTTCAACGTATTTCACCGAGGTGGTCTGCGTTTTGGGCACCAACCCTCGTGAGTCATGGCTTGCACACCATTGATCGGGGGGAATTGCATCATTAGAGATCCGACACGCCGGCGACACGCCGATAGCCGCCTTCTAATGCTGCAAAACCCCCACGGCCGACGGCGCGGCAAGCACGCGAGGACAGACCTGGGCCCATGCGGATAGGTTGGCTGGATGCCTATAACCTAACCGCGTACGCAGCAGGTTTCGCCGATCTGGAGGGCAGCGGCACACGGGACGGCCTGTCCTCAGTGCCTGTGGAGGGGTTCGGGGCCTGATGACGGTGCCGGAGGGCGCGACAAAATTCGCCCTGCACGAGCCATACGTCCCCGCTTCCGGTACAAAAATCGCCCTGCACACCCCTCCTCATTGCATGTGCGGTATAAAACTCGCCCTGCTCGCTCGAAATGGCCCGTTTTGGCGAGTTTCGTGCGTGCAGGGCGAACTTTGTACCGCTTTGGCCACCAACAACCCGAGCAGGGCGAACTTTGTACCGCATACAAGGTGGATGCGGAGCCAGTCGACACAACCGCACACCAAGTGCCGCCGGTATGGAGGGTGCCGGAGGGACCGAAGGGCCAGACCGCGGTGCCCGTGAGCGGTGGCAGGGCCAGACCGCGGTCCCGGTGGGCGGTGGCGGGGCCTGGCCGGTCTTCGAGCCGACGCGCAACACCATCAGTACACCAGGTACCGCCGGTGTGAAGGGCGCCGGAGGGTCCGGAGGGCCAGGCTGCGGTGCCCATGGGCGGCGGCTGTGCCTGGCCTGGCTTCGAGACACCAGCTGCCGCCGGTGTGGAGGGCGCCGGATAGCCTGGCCGCGGTGCCGGTGGGTGGAGGCAGGGCCAGGGCGGGCC